>CALRLV020000039.1:0-12965 GCA_943368895.1 Ferrovibrio terrae | reverse complement strand
GCGCAGTGCCATCGTCGCGTTCAGCCAAGAAGAAGTCTATGCCATCGCCGAACTGATCCGCCGCCATAAGGGCGGCGCCGCGGTCGTGATGGGCGCGTTGAGCCCACGCACACGCAATGCGCAAGTCGCACTCTATCAATCCGGTGAGGTCGATTTTCTGGTTGCCACCGATGCAATCGGGATGGGCCTCAATATGGATGTCGACCATGTGGCCTTCGCCAGTCTGTCGAAATTTGATGGCCGCAGGCACAGGCCGTTGCGTGCTGATGAGATCGCCCAAATTGCTGGACGCGCGGGCCGCTTTCGCACCGATGGCACATTCGGCGAAACTGCTGACTGCCCCGACCTCGATGCCGAGACCATTGAACGTGTCGAAGGCCATCAGTTTGAGCCCGTCGATGCTCTAGAATGGCGGACATCAGACCTCGACTATCGCTCGTGCCAAGCCTTGATTGCCTCGCTCGAAGCCCCTTCGCCACACCCCTCACTCAAGCGGTCGCGCGGCGCGATTGATGAAGAGGCGTTTCGGCGGCTCGCAATTCTGGAGTGGATCCAACCCCTCACGCGCTCTTCTGTCGGGGTACGCCGCCTCTGGGACGCATGTCAGCTACCCGATTTTCGCAAAGCGCCCCAAGATGAACATGTTCATCTGATTGAGGGATTGGCCGAACACCTTCTTAAGCCTAAAGGATTGATCCCATCCGACTGGTTCGCGCGTAGGGTAAATGAGCTCGATAGAACCGATGGTGATATTGAACAATTGCAACAAAGATTGGCAGCAATCCGCACTTGGACCTATGTCGCGAACCGATCTGACTGGGTTGATGAAAATAGACACTGGCAAGGCCAGACTCGGGTGATAGAAGACCGACTATCTGATACACTCCACGAGCGCTTGATGCAGCGCTTCATTGATAAGCGTACCTCCGCCCTGTTGAAGGGCCTCAAACGGGAAAATGCCATGGAAGTTGACGTGAATGAAACCGGCGAAGTGACCGTGGAGGGCCATGCGATTGGCCGCCTCGTCGGTTTGCGCTTTCAGGCAGACCCTCAAGCCTCTGGGCTCGAAGAGCGCGCAGTGAAGAATGCTGCGTTCCAAGCCTTGCGGCCTGAACTCACACGTCGTCTCGAAGCAATCGCGACAGGTGGCATTAATGACTTTGTTCTGTCGGATCTGGGCGTGATTATTTGGCGCGGCGACGAGATTGCCAAGCTGATGGGCCGCCAGCCCTTGTTAAAGCCAAAGGCCGTGATGATTGGCGGCGAATTGGCCCCAGAAGATGTGATGAAGCGCGCACAAGAGCGGCTCGACAATTGGTTGCTCGAAATTGTAGCGCGGGACTTGGTGCCGTTGAAGGCTTTGGCCGAAGCGGCCGAAGGCGAGAGCTTGAAGGGCTTGGCCCGGGGTGTGGCTTATCGGGTCGCCGAAGCCGGTGGCGTCATAGACCGGGCAGAGCTTGATGCTGATATCAAGCAATTGTCACAAGATGATCGTAAGGCGCTGCGGGCGGTGGGCTTACGCTTTGGTCGCGCCAACATTTATGCGCCAGCGCTTCTAAAGCCACGGCCGGCCAGACTGCATGCTTTGTTTGCCTTCTTCGCAGGCGGTGGCGACCCTGCTGTCAGCGCGCCATTCTTGCCGCCTTTGGGGGTGACGAGCTTTACCTTAACCAGCCCAGTGGAAGCCAAGCCTTTGGCCGCCGCTGGCTTCCGCGCCTTTGGCCAACGCGCGGTGCGGCTCGATATTGTCGACCGGATTGCAGACGCTTTATTTGAAGCCGCTGAGGCCGCCAAAGGGCCGTGTGTATTCCCATCGGTGATCGTGTCGCTGCTGGGGGCATCCAATGAAGATGCCGAAGCCGTTGTGGAAGCTTTGGGATGGGAGAAGTTTGAGACAACTCGGCCCGTAAAGCTTCCAGAACATGATGCTGCAGATGTGGTCACCGAGGCGGCACGTGAGGCTGAAGTCAATGAAGGCGGTACGCCTGATGTCGAGGCTGCGCCAAAACCAGAACCAGAACCAGAAACTGCCTCTGCGGATGCTGTGGTCGAAAATGGCGTAGAGGCTGAGGCTGCTGAAGCATCTGAAGTCGTTGTGGGTGACAGTTCAGAGCCTTCAGCGATGGAAACCGTTACCTTATGGCGGCGCAAGCGGGCCAAGCCACCGCGCACCGATCAGCGTCCGTTCAAGCGCGGGAACCCCAATCGGGCGCCCAACCCGCGCGCCCAAGGTCCAGCCACGACTGAGGCTGCACCCCGTGAACCCCGTCCACCCCGTCCAGAGGGTCAACGTCCCACGCAAGGTGAGCGCCGCGATGGCAATCGCCCACCACGTGAAGGTGGCTTTAAACGACCGGATGGGGGCCGTCCGCCGCATCGCAGCGGGGAAGGTCGCAGCTTTGCTGCTGCCCCACCGCGCCCAAATTCTGGTGGTGGCGCGGTTGATCCGAACAATCCATTTGCCGTCTTGGCCGCATTGAAACTGACCGCAGAACCCGCCAAGCCAGCCAAAGGTGGACAGTCGTCCAAAAAGCATCGCGGCAATAAACCCAAGAAGGCAGGGGGGCAGCCTGCCCCTGCGATGGACGCGCCATCTGAATGAGTGAGGAGGCCGATCGCGCCCGGCTCGACGTTTGGCTGTGGCGCGCCCGCTTTTTTAAGACCCGCAGCTTGGCGACGGAATTCGTCTCGCGCAAAGGGGTGCGCCTTGCACGGGGCGGTTTGGCGGTCCGCAAAATTGACAAGCCCGGCTATACGATCGCGCCGGGGGATGTATTAGCCTTCGCCATTGCAGGCCAACCCTTCCATGTAGAAATTCTCGCTCTAGGTGTGAGGCGAGGGCCTGCATCGGAAGCTGTTCTGCTCTATAATACCGCAATCAGCCGGGACGAGGTTGACCTTTCGGGTCAGCGCGGTCACATCGGCGCCGAAAAACTGTTGAGGAGCCACCGCTAGGACCATGACCTACATCGTGACCGACGCCTGCGTGAAGTGCAAATATATGGATTGTATCGAAGTGTGCCCCGTAGATTGTTTCTACGAAGGCGAGAACTTCTTGGTGATCCACCCCGACGAATGCATCGATTGCGGGGTTTGTGAGCCCGAATGCCCCGTGGATGCTATCAAGCCCGACACGGAAGATGAGCCAGACGGCAAGTGGCTGAAGATCAATTCCGACTACGCCAAGATTTGGCCCAACATCACCGTCAAGGGCGAGCCGCCAGCTGACCGCGATGACTTTGCCAAGGAAGACGGCAAGTTTGAGAAATATTTCTCGCCCAATCCCGGCGAAGGCAATTAAGCGGCTGGCCTAGCTTTTCGCCCAAGAGAAGGTCGCGAGGCCTTTGGAGTTCGTCTGATGAGTTGGTCCAAAACCTATGACGGCGCAGAGCCGATGCGCGTCAACAAATGGATGGGCCAAACTGGCGTGTGCTCGCGCCGCGAAGCCGAGGCTTTGATTGATGCGGGCCTTGTTTCCATCGATGGTGAAACCGTTGCCGATATGGGCCGTAAGATCCAACCCGGCCAAACTCTGACGATTGCGGAAGCCGGCAAGTCCCAACTCGACAATCGCTTCTCCATCGTCATCAACAAGCCACCTGGCATTGTCTCAGCTCATCCAGAGCCCGGGCAAGTCCCTGCGATCCGCTTGCTGACGGCGGAAAATCTAGTCGGTACTTCCGAGATCATTCCCGATGACGAGATGAGCTTGGCACCTGTCGGCCGCTTGGACATGGATTCGCGCGGACTCTTGGTGCTCTCGGAAGATGGCGTCCTAGCCAAAGCCTTGATCGGTCCGCAATCTGGGCTCGAGAAGGAATATCTCGTCGCGATTGAAGGCATCATCACAGACTGGGCTTTGCAGAAACTACGCTATGGGCTGGTGCTCGACGGCCGTCAGCTTAAGCCTGCCGTGGTTGAAGTGATTGGCCGCTACCGTTTGCGCTTCATTCTGACTGAGGGCCGTAACCGACAAATCCGGCGGATGTGCGAGGCGGTTGGCCTCTATGTCGTCGATCTCTGTCGGATCCGGATCGGCACCTTGACGCTAGGTGACTTGCCCGAAGGCAAGTGGCGATTATTGACCCCGTCCGAACGTCAGGGCCTGATTGGCGGCGTACAGCCAACGACGGCAAGCTAGCCCAGAGGTAACGTCCGAGGCTGTCGCATCCTGTGCGCTTCACTTTCGGAAACATTTATGATATATGAACAGGGCTGGTGCAGTCCTGCACAGCATTCTCTGGTGGACCCCAGCCTAACGAAGCAAACAGACACAACATCGTAACGATCTTTTTTAGGAAAGCGCGTGGCGGTGCAAGTAGCTTTTTGTCTCTGGCGGGCTGGCATGGTGCGAGGGTGAGTTCGCGATGAGCGACGTTAAGAAGATAACATTCCAAATTGGTGACTATGTGGTTTACCCAGCGCATGGCGTTGGACGGATCACGGGGATCGAATCCCAAACGGTAGCAGGCATGAGCCTGGAAGTTTTCGTCATTGCGTTTGATCAAGACAAAATGACTCTGCGCGTGCCCACGTCGAAAGTGAAAACTGGTGGCCTGCGTGCTTTGTCTGGCCCTGCCATTATGGACGACGCTTTAAAGACTTTGACCGGCCGTGCGCGCATCAAACGTGCGATGTGGAGCCGTCGCGCCCAAGAATATGAAGCCAAGATCAATTCCGGCGATTTGATTTCAATCGCCGAAGTCGTTCGCGATCTTCATCGTGCAACCGACCAGCCAGAGCAATCCTATTCTGAGCGGCAATTGTATGAATCTGCCCTCGACCGCATGGCCCGTGAAGTGGCTGCGATCGAAAGCGTCAACCGCGAAGAAGCCATCAAGAAATTGACCGGCACCTTGGCAACCCGCGCCGCCTAAGCCGACTTCTTCCTAAAAGAACAAATGATCCCGGTTGGTTCGTCCAGCCGGGATTTTTTGTGGCTGGAATGATCACCAAAACGCCACCAGATAAACGCTTCCTCCATGATGTCACCCCCGCAGAAGCGTGAGCTTCGAGCGGGGACCTTTGTGGGTTTGCGGCAAAAGGTCCCGGATCGGCTTCGCCGTCCGGGATGACAAATTTGGTGGCTGAAGCCCCCCCTTCACCCCCAATCTATCCACCCCCACCGCAGTCGCGGGTAGGATCAGCCCGATGTCGCGTGTTCAGCGCGCCGATACCAGCCACCCTACTTTCATGCGGGCCACTTCTTGATCGCTTTCATTGCTCAGTGTCACATCGACTTGAAACCGAACTTTGCCGTCAACCGCCAAGCGCGCAAGAAGGTCGGCGGCGGGTTCGCTGGTTGTTGCTTTTGCCGTGATCGTACCCTTGGCGATCTTCACATAGTCAATCGACGCATCCGTGGCGATGGGGCGGACTTGCAGCAATTGTTCAACAAAAGCGCCACTCATGGCAGCCCCCGATGCAGCTTCGCCCAAGGTGAAGAGCGCACCGGCGTGCAGGCTGGCTATATGATTATTGACTTCTGGGCGCTGCTCAAGATTGGCCGTGGCCTCACCCGAACTTATGTCGAGGATGTTTACCCCCGTTGTGGCGGCAAAGGGTACCGCGCCTGCCAAGTGGCTTTTGATCATATCATACATAGCTTCTCTCCTCCTATGTATCCAATGGATACATTTGAGCTGCGTCGACTGTCAAGGCGGTTGTCAGGCGCGCGGGCTGGCTTAAAGATGGTTTGATCATGCCAAAGTCCGACTCAGACCAGCCCTATCATCATGGCTCCTTGAAAGAGGCGGCGTTGGCGGCCGTCGTTGCGCGCCTGCGACGCGGCGAGGAGGAATTGCCAACGGTGCGCGAATTGGCAGCCGAAATCGGGGTTAGTCACCGGGCCCTTTACCGCTATTTTGCCGACAAGGATGCGCTAAAGCAGGCTGTCGCAGCTGAAGGTTTTGCCCTGTTGGCTGAACGCATTCCGAGCGGGGCTGACCTCACCGACCGCTCGCTCATTGATGGTTTCTTACGCTTCGCTTTTGACGAAATCAGCCTTTACCGTCTGATGTTTTCGCTTCGCGCCAGCGCTTTGTTAGCTGAGCCTGTGCCCGGCCCGCAGGTCCGCCGTGTGATTGCCTTGGCAACACAAGCCTTTGACGATGGGTCAGGAGAGGAGGCCGTGCGCAATCGTGTCTTCTCCGCCTGGGGTTTAGCGCATGGCCTATTCGACTTATGGCGCGCGGGGGCTTTACGCGCAGCATCCCCCGATCTGGCTTATGATTTCATCCGCGCCCGTATCTTGGAGAGTGGGCTGGTGGATTAAGGGGGCTAACCTGCCTTTTAAATGTGCTGAAACACCCCTTCACTGTCTTCGGCAGAGCTTCCCCATGAATGGAGAAGCAGCAGCGGAAACATTTGGGACCTGCCGCTTCCCCGCTCGCGGGGTTTCGGCGCATCAACCATCAGGTGGCCCCGCGCGTGAAAAGTTAGAAGGCACGTTCTAAGTTGGGGGGCCGGACGGTTGACCGGGCGGGGCCACAGTGTCACGTTTGTTAAACTATTTGGGCAAAGCTGCCCCAATGATAGCACGGCCATGGCCTATGGCTGGCAAAAAAACTGGGAGTTAGAAACCATGGTTGCTGCTGCGATCAATGCCGCCACGCCAAAAAAGCGTGTTTTTTCAGGTTCAAAAGCGCACAAGGCTGACTCACCCCGCAAATTGCGACCACCCCCATTGGCGCTGACTCTGGTTGAAGGGCGTGGTGTCGTTGAATTGGCGGCCACCTTTGCAACGCGCAGCATCTTGCGCCACGCGCCGCGCGGGGATGGACATCCAGTCTTGGTTTTGCCGGGTTTTCTGGCCAGCGACCGCTCCACCAAGCCAATTCGTCAGTTCTTGGATGAGCTCGGCTATGAAACCTATGGCTGGGGCCAAGGGCAAAATCTGGGCAAATTCTATAAAATGCGCGAAATCCTCGAAGGCCTGGTGGAGGAGATTTACACCAAGTCTGGCCAGAAGGTTTCGATCGTCGGCTGGAGTTTGGGCGGCGTGTTTGCGCGCTATTTGGCGCTTGTTATGCCCGATAAAGTGCGCAGCGTGATTACGTTGGGCAGCCCCTTTGCGGCCGACATTCATGCGACGAGTGCCAAGAAGCTTTACGACCTTTTGTCCAATGAAGGCCCTGCCCGCCCCGGCGATCTGGAGCGTATTGCGGGCGATTTGCCCGTGCCCAACTCCTCCATCTATACCAAGCTGGATGGCATTGTGAATTGGAAGACCTGTATCGCCAAACCGGCAGACAATGCGGAGACGATTGAAATCCGCTTGGCCAGTCATGTTGGCATCGGGGTCAATCCCGCTGCCTTCTGGGCCACAGCAGACCGCTTGGCACAGCCCGATGGCACGTTCAAACCCTTTGCCAAAACCGGTCCCTTCGCCCTCGCCTATGGGTGAGTGAGGCCCAAACAAATATTGATAGGTAGGAGATTTATCCGGACGGCTTACGCCCTTCGGGTCGGTAAGTTGCGGTTCAAACGCAAATGATCCCAGACGATCAAAATAACTTTGATCTTGCTAACAATCTACACTATTATCTTAGATTGAACGGTCGCAAGACGGACGGGTTGGCTAGATTTCTCCAGCAACCGAAAGATAAAGGGGCCAACCATACGGTTAAGCCCCTTTTTCCGACGAATTACGCCGGGTGAATGTGTGTAGATTTAGCACAAACCACTTGGGGTTGTCAATGGAGAACAAAAGGCGAGTTGCGGTCTATGTAGATGGCTTCAACCTTTATCATGCGATTGACGACCTTAATGACCCAAGCCTTAAATGGTTAAACCTCAACGCTTTAGCCAAAAATCTGCTTCGCCCATCTGAAACATTAGTGAAATGCCACTATTTCACCAGCATTGTCGATTGGAACCTTCAAAAAGAAGCCAATCATCGCGCTTATTGTAAGGCACTTGCCGCACATGGCGTGGAGATTACCTACGGTAAGTTTAAGGCATCAATGAAACATTGCGCTCAATTTGGGAGACAGTGCAAGTTCCGCGAAGAAAAACGAACCGATGTCGCATTGAGCGTCCAAATTGTGGCCGATGCTCTAAACGGCGTCTTTGATCGTCTAATTCTAGTCACCGCCGACACCGATCAGATTCCGAGCGTTTCAATGGTGAAGAAGCTTCGGCCCGATATTCAATTAACTTGGGCAGCACCGCCAAATCGGATGCACAATGCACGCGAAATTGGGGTGGTTGTTCATGATCGTATCGAGATTAAGGCCGGCCGCATAAGGGCCTGCCGCCTGCCACAAGTCATTTGGGATGAACACCAAAAGGTAGTGGCGAGGATTCCGCCCGCCTATATCTAGGCTGAGGCCCCATATATACTCTGTTTGTCTGTTCTAGGTCGAAGCGATTCTCCAACAACCTAGACATCATCGCCGCCCTGCACCTTGCAGACCCCGCAGGTCCGTGATTGACTATAGGTCAGCTTGAGAAAACTCGGGCGCGACAGGATCAGGGGCAGGAAAACTGCACCGGCCACGGGGGGAAATGATATGGGTGACGCAGTCCGTTTATCGTCCTTGGACGCTTCCTTTCTCTATATGGAAACGCCAGAGATGCCGATGCATGTAGGCTCGCTGTCGCTTTTCCAACTCCCCGATGGCTATACCGGCGATTATTTTGAGGCCTTTAAGGCCCAAATCGAAGACCGCCTCGATGCGGTCCCCATGTTGCGCAAGAAATTGTCGCGCACGCTTCTCGATCTCGACCATCCATCTTGGGTCGATGACGACCAATTTGATATCAACCGCCACATCTTTCGCGGCAGCTTGCCAGAACCGCGCGACATGCCGACCTTGCGGCGGATTGTGGGTTGGATGCATGCTAAGCTTTTGAACCGCGCTCGGCCTTTGTGGGAATTTTATGTGTTTGAGAACCTGCCCGGCAATCGGGTTGGCCTCTATGCCAAACTGCACCATGCTTTGATCGATGGCGGCGCGGGCGTAGCCCTGTCGCAGATCGTCTATGACCTCTCGCCCAATCCTGGCCCGCGCACCAAAGCCAAAAAGACTGGCGAAGGTGAGGAAACCAGCGGCAAGTCCAAGAAAAAGGGCCGTGCACGCGAAGTTGCGGCTTCGGTCATGAATACTTACGCCAATTTGTGGCAACGCCCCTTTGATAAAGAGGCAGCCGCTAATCCCATCGCGCTGAAACGCACTGGCAAAACCGATTTCGGCTCCACCCTGCTCGACCATGTCGTTGATCAAGTCGAAGTGAGCATGAAGACGGTCGCCAATTTGCCGGCCATGTTGAAAACTGCAGGCAGCGTGTTGCCCGGCCTTCTCGATGTCAACAAGTTGAAGGAATTGCCAAAGCTGATCCCGCCGAGCACGCCGTTCAACAAGGCGATCAGTTCGGAACGCGCATTTGGTACCGCCACCTTATCGATCAAGCGGGCAAAGGCAGTTGCCAAAGCGGCAGGGGGCAAACTGAATGATGTAGTGCTGGCGCTTGCCAGCGGGATTTTGCGCCGACACCTCTTGTCGATTGGAGCTTTGCCCGAAAAGCCTCTGGTGGCGATGGTGCCAATCTCGCTGCGCGAAGATGGCAATTCCGATACCAATAATCAGGCCTTTGCCATGTCCTGCCCGATTGCCACCCACATCGCAGACCCGAAAGAGCGGCTGACCGCGATCATTGCTGATTCTATACAGGCCAAGTCAGTTGTAAGCCCCTTGAAAGATTTCATCCCGAACTTCACCAATGCCTCGGTTTTAGGTGCGCCCATGGCGATGCAAATTGGCTCACTCCTCTATGGCCGCTCAGGCCTGTCAGACGTATTGCCGCCAAGCGCGAATGTCATCGTGTCCAACGTGCCAGGTCCGCCTATTCCGCTCTATGCGGCGGGGGCAACCATGTTGCATTTATGGCCGGTATCAATCCCAGCGCACGGTATGTCGATCAATATCACGGTGCAAGGCTATCAAGACCAGCTCGAAGTGGGCGTCATCGCTGGGGCCAATATCTTCCCAGATGTGCAGCCCTTGGCCGATATGATGGCCGAAGAATTACTGGTGCTGGAAAAGGCGTTTGAAACCGCAAAAGCGGCTTAACAGCCAGCGAAGGCGTTTGTTTGATCGGTTAAGATCATCATGGTGACATCATCAGCCGCCTTCCGGCGGATCTTGATGAGGTCGAGCACGCGTTCGTCCGATAAAAAGCGCCAAAGCACCTTTGGATTGGGATACCAAAAGGCCCCGACCACATCCCATTGACCTTTCGGGCCTACCAGATCGAGCGCCACAATCCCATTGGTGACGCGCTTGGCACCATATTCCTCTAGGACTGGGCCAATACCGACTTGATAGTCACGCCACGCAGCGTCTGAGCGACCATCGGCCAAATCATGGCGAAACCGCATGAGAGACAGGACAATAATGGGGTCGTCAGGCGGCAATTTCTTGATCGCCTGCAATGCGTCGTAAGTTGGCTCAATCTCGTCAAATAGCCCCATGGGTCCAAGGAACATTCAACCCGCGCGTAACGCAAGCCAGCCGCGCAGCGTTTCACTGCGTTTCCATGGCCTTAGGTGGAAAATTGCTGTTTCTTAGGGCCCGCATAGCCAAATAGCCAAGCAGCCACTTTGCGCTTTTGGATCTCCTCGCTGCCCTCGGTGATACGATAACGGCGATGGTGGCGATAGATGTGCTCAAACGGCTTATGACGCGAATAGCCAATGCCACCATGGACTTGCATAGCTTGATCGGCGGCTTCGCAGCACAAACGATTGGCCCAGAAGTTACACATCGACACCTTATCCGACAGGCGCTTTTCCACTTCGGGCTTGGTCATTTGGTCCATTTCCCAAGCGGTCTTATAGATGAGAAGGCGCAGCATTTCAGCCTGGGTCGCAAGCTCGACCAAGGGCCATTGAATGGCTTGGTTCTTGGCTAATGCCTCGCCAAAAGGTTTGCGCTCGCGGGCATAGGCCACGCTTTCTTCGATACAATAGACCGCCGCCCCTAGAGAAGATGCAGCTTGGCGGATACGGTTTTCATGCACAAAGTGCTGGGCTAAGGCTAAGCCAAATTCGGGCGGGCCAAACAGCGCGCTATCGGGCACCCACACGTCCTTGAAACTCACGCGGGGATGATCGGTCGGCATATTGAAGGTCCATAAATATTCTTCAATCTTCACGCCGGGGTCATCAGCGGGCACAAAGAAGCAGGAAATCCCGCGCGCTTCGCCTGCCTTGCCACTCGTCCGGGCAAAGAACATGCAATGGGTGGCGACATGCATGCCGGTGATCCACATTTTCTCGCCATTCAACAGCCAGCCATCCACGCCGTCGCGCGTTTGGCGCACGCCAGTGCTCTCCATGTGTGTGGCATCAGAGCCGTGATTGGGTTCGGTCAAGCCAAAGGTCGCGATAAACTCACCGCGGAGACTTTTCGGCAGAAGCGTCTCCTTCTGCTCGGGCGTGCCAAAGTCGCGCAGCATCAAAGCGCCCGGCATATTGCCGACGATGGAATGCTCGTTCTGCAGGTCATTATGCAGGCCTAGACCCTTTTTGGCCAAATGCTCTCGGATAATGGCCATGGCGAGATTGCTGCCGTCTTTGCCACCAAATTCAGCCGGCAGCGCAAAGCGGTAGTGGCCAGCTGCATCGGCACGCCGGCGGGCTTGGCCCAAAAGAGCTTCCCACTCGTGGCGTGGCAAGCCCTGATTTTCAAAGTCAGTGCGCGCCCATTCCCGACGATGGTCAAAGAAGCGCATGTTATCGTCAGCTTCTTCTAACGGCTTGATCTCGCGCGCGATAAACTCATCCAACTCAATCAGATAGTCCGCGATGTCCTTAGGTATGGTGAAATCCATGTGCCGCTCTCCCCTGCGCTATGGCCGTCTACGGGCTCTGTTCCTGACCTTATCGATAGGGCTTAGCGTTGCAACTGATTTGTGGGCGGCAACGCACGAACAGTCACGCACTCTAACAAAATTGTGACTGCTGAATAAAATACAGTATGTTCATTTTTCTCTTGCAACCGTTCGCAAGTGTCTTTAGGAGAAGGTCAACGAGGACAAAAAGCCCGTTATTCTGAAACCTTTTTTAAGGAGCCTCCCCATGCGCTTCAAGACACTTGTCGCCGGATTTGCTTTTGCTTTAACCGCTACCGCAGCCTTTGCTGCTTACAACAATGTTGTTGTGAAACTGAAAACCCCCGTTGCTGAAGCTTCTGACAGCGTGATCGTATTGGGCGCTGCTTGGAGCTGCGCAGGCGACACCTGCACCTCCGTACTGGACCGCAAAACCGCACAAGTCCGCGACTGCCGTCAAGTTGCAAAGGCCCTTGGCCCAGTTGCCAGCTTCAGCGTTGGTAGCTCGAGCCTTGACGAAGCAGGCATTCAAGCCTGCAATACCGCCGCGAAATAAACGCAAGGCGATGCTTGGTTAGCTATTTGAAAAAGTAGCAACTTATTAAAAAGGCGGACCTTCATGGGTTCGCCTTTTTTCGTAACCGCGATCAGCCCACTTCGGCCAATTGCGCGCTCGCTTCTGCATCTTCCTCGCCCGACAAGGCTTGATGGATTGCCGCAAACAAGACTTCGGGCCGGATGGGTTTGGCGACATGGGCGTCCATGCCAGAGTCCAAGCATTCTTGCACGTGGTGGGTCATGGCATTGGCGGTCAATGCGATGATCGGCGTGCGGGGCCGTTTCTGAACCCGCTCTAGCGCCCGGATCCGCACGGTGGCTTCTGGCCCGGACATGATCGGCATTTGCACGTCCATCAGAATGAGATCGAATTGGTCTTGGGACCAAAGCTCCACAGCCACTTGGCCATTTTCAGCAAAGACCGGCTCGATCCCCACTTGCTCAAGGAACATCTGCAACACCAGTCGATTGTGTGCATTGTCTTCAGCCGCGAGGACGCGAACCGATGTAGCCCCCTCGCCGCCTTGTGCTCGCGATTCTTCAAACTGGCCTGCATCGGTGCGCTCAGGTGC
>CALRLV020000038.1:0-13090 GCA_943368895.1 Ferrovibrio terrae | reverse complement strand
AGCGAACGGACTTGATTCCCAACGGCTTACCCATGGCATCAGCGCGGCCGAGTCAGTCCAACGTCATCGCTTGTTCGGGTTCTTGTGCCTTAAGCCGCCCAATGGCAGCCAAAGTCACATTCAAGCAGCACCTGCCGCGTGACGGGTTTCCCCGGTCCAAATGCGCTCAATCGCATAAAAGGCGCGCACTTCGGGCCGGAAGATGTGGGCGACGATATCGCCAGCATCAATTAACACCCAGTCGGCATTTGGCAGACCTTCAACGCGAGCTTTTCCAACGCCTGCGTCTTTCAGCTTGCGCACAATATGGTCCGCAATCGCGGCGACATGGCGCTGCGAGCGGCCAGAGGCGACAATAATCGCGTCTGCAATTGAGCTTTTGCCTGTTAAATCAATGCACAACACATCTTCTGCTTGGTCGTCATCCAAAGATGCGAGGATGATGTCTTTCAGATCAGGATTTTGAGTATCACTTAGTTCGGACGACAGGGTCTTGGCCTTTCAGAAACTTGAAGTCTTCCCTAGCACATATGAAGTCAAAATGCATGCCCTGATGCAGACAGTGCGGAACTGGGGCGAAAAATGGTTTTTTAAGGCCAAGCTGATAGACGATCTACAAAGGGGTTTGGTGATGAAAGAGACGGTGGCGTTGGATATTGCTCAGGCCCGAATGCGGCTGCCTGAAGCCCTGGCCGACGCACGCGCGACCACCTTTGATCTGATCCATGGCCGCAGTATGATCGTGTGGGGCGAACATTGCTCCGAATGCGCTGCGCCCACCTGTTATACCGCCTGCAGTTTCTATACCCCACGCCCAGATGGCCATTGCCGCCGCTTTGCCCATGGCATGGAAACCATCGACACCGGTTCAGCCAACAAAACCCCTTTAACCCGGATCGCTTTCCGCCGCTGGGGCAAGCTGGAAGGACGCGGGCCGGTTGGCGCGCTCGAAAAAGCTGACGCGGCAAACCTAGAACAAGCCCTGCAACCGGCTCTCGGCCTTGGCTTGGCTTTCTTGGCCAGGCGCGAAGCCCGCGCACGCACCGCTAAGCATCAGGCTTTAGGACAAAAAGCCCCCGGCGAATTCGACGCATTTATGATCGAAGGGGCCGCCCTTTCTGCCGAAACGATCTCCTTTACCTTGACCTTTGTCCCTGTCGATAAAGCTAGTCCTGCTTTGTTTCAGAGCCAATTTTCGTTGAACGCAGACTGGACCCGCGTCTCAATCCCTGTCGCAGATATTGCACGCACCATCGACCTCGCCCAAGATTATCTGGTCCAGATCGAGCCCGTCGGCGAGGCCGAAGGTCTGGAAATCCTGCTCGGCCTGTGTGATTTTGTGACTTGGGCCAAAGTGGCCCAATCTGTTGCGCCGCCCGCTGCCCCCAGCGTGCCCGCTGCCAAAGCCAAAGTCGTGGTATGGGACCTCGACCATACGATCTGGGACGGCATTCTGGTTGAAGATGGGCCAGAGGGCGTGGTGGTGAAGCCGGGCATTCGCGAGATGATTGAAGCCCTTGATGCACGCGGAATCCTCCAATCGGTTGCCAGTAAGAATAATCATGATGAGGCGGTGGCCGCCCTCGCCTATCACGGCCTCCTCGACTTCATGCTGGCCCCACAAATCAGTTGGGGCCCAAAAAGCGCAGCCTTGGCCCGGATAGCCGAGACACTCAGTCTTGGCCTCGACTCCTTTGTCTTCATTGATGATCAGCCGTTTGAGCGCGGCGAAGTGGGCGAAGCCCATAAATCAGTGACCGTGCTGGCCGATACTGAAGCGCTAACCCTTCTAGATCGTCCGCAATTTGACGTGCCCGAGACGCCCGAAAGTAAGGGCCGGCGTGCGCTTTATGCGGTGGAAGCCGCACGCGCTTTAGCTGCGGAGTCTGCGGCTGGCGACATGGACCAATTCCTACGCAGTTGCGATCTCGTTCTAACCCTCGCGCCCTTGTCGTCAGAGAATGCAGAGCGCGTCTATGAATTGTCGCAGCGGACCAACCAACTCAATATTGCCGCCACCCGCTATAGCCGCGACGATGTCGCCGCCATGTTGTCGGATGCAAACGGCGCTGAGGCTTGGACCCTGCGCTGTGCCGACAGGTTTGGCGATTATGGCCTGATCGGCTTTGCCTATGGCGACCCAAGGACTGGCCATATCCGCGACTTTTTCATGAGCTGTCGCGTACAGCGCAAGCGGGTCGAAGCGGCCTTTTTTGCCTGGCTGGCGGCACGGTGTGAAGCGGCAGGCGCGCGCGAGCTGACGATTTCTTACCAGAAAGCGGCCCGCAATGGCCCGGCCCTAGAATTGTTTCAAAACTTAGGCTTTACCTTGACCTCGACTGACGACACCCACGGCAACCTTGCCTGCTCACTGCCCGCAAGTTTTGACGGGCATGATATTGTACGCATTGAGTCTGTCACGGCTGAACCCAAAGCCGAACTTTCTGCTGAGGCAGTTTAAATCATGGCGAACGGACTTCTCACGCGCATTGAAGGGGCCATCACACGGGCTATCCCGCTAAATCCGATCCAATCACGCCTCACCGAAGCGGTCGCCTCGATCAGCTTCGACGATATTCCGTTTTCGGCAGCACGGGTCGGTGCACCCATTCTGGAGCGCGCCCAGATTCAGGGCACATTTTACGTCTGCGGCGGCCATACCGGCCAAACCTTTGAAGACCGCGCCCAGCATGAAGCGGCCGACCTTTTGGCGCTCCATCAAGCCGGGCACGAAATCGCCTGCCATACCTATGCCCACCCCTTTGTCACCAAGCTGACAGACCAAGGCCGCGATGAAGACCGGAAAGCCAATGCCGACTTTATGCGCAAAACGCTGGGCGATGTGATGATGACTAGCTTTGCCTATCCCTATGGTGCCGTCAGTTTGGCTGCCAAAGCCTATTATGCGCGCCAATTCTTCACTTGTCGGGGCGTCTATCGCGGTCTGAATACGGGTCGGATCGATTTCTCAGAATTGCGCGCCATCGGGATTGAGCGCCGTCAGCATGATATCGGCCGAGTCCGCGACCTCGTGGCGGAAGCCAAAGCGCGCAAAGCTTGGATCATTTTCTTTACCCATGACGTGGGGCCAGACCCTTCTGACTATGGCTGCACCCCGCAAAATCTTGAGGATGTGATCACGACCCTCAAGGACGCAGGCATTGAAACCCTGCCTGTTAAAGCTGCTGCCGCCAAAGTGATGTTTGGCTAAGCCTGCAACGCGCGAATCTTTTCAATCATCGCCACGCTGGATGGATCGCGCCGATCGCTGGGGCCATTTTGCAGGTCAAGATCGATCTCACTGGCAATCACTTTGCCCAGTTCAACGCCCCATTGGTCAAATGAATTGACGCCCCACAACTTGCCTTCAACAAAGGTGCGATGCTCACAAAAGGCCAGATAGGCCCCAAAATTCTCAGGGCTCAAACGGTCCATCAAGACAAAGCTGGAGGGGCGATTGCCCTTGAAAACCCGGTGTGGCGCGATGGCTGCAATCTGCTCGGCACCGGTCCCGGCAGCCTGCATGGTCTCAGTCACGGATGCCAAGCTCTTACCATGGGTCAAAGCTTCAGCTTGGGCCAAAGCATTGGCCAAAGTCATGCGCGTACGGACGGGGGCGTCCTCATCGTCTGTGGCGACGGCTAGAAATTCAACCGGGGTGACATCGGGGCTTTGGTGCAAATGCTGGAAGAAAGCATGCTGGGCATTGGTGCCTTCAGCGCCCCAAACAACAGGGCCAGAGGTTGCAACATCGTGACCGCCCAGATCGACCGACTTGCCATTGGATTCCATCTCCAATTGCTGCAGAAATTGCGGCAATAGGCGCAGGCGCTTGGCATAAGGAATGACGGCGCGGCTCTTGAACTGCAGGCAGGTGCGGTTCCACCAGCCGATCAGGCTGGCGATCACGACGGGGTTTTCTGCTAGCGGTAAAGCTTCAAACAAATTGTCCATCGCCGCGGCACCCGCATGCATCTCGGCCACGACTTCGGGCCCCAAAGCGATTTCACACGACAGACCAACGGCGGACCACAGCGAAAACCGTCCACCCACCCATTCCTTGAAGTCAAATACGCGATCAGGCCGGAAACCCGCAGCTTTGGTCTTTTCCGGTGCGGCGCTGATGGCAACCAAATGGGCGCTATCGTCAGGACCAATCGTGGCCTGTAGCCAAGCGCGTGCGGCTTTGAGATTTTCCAACGTCTCCAGTGTCGTGAAGGTTTTGGACACGCACAGGATCAAGGTCTCACGCGGGTCCAAGCCTACAAGCGCCGCGGCCAATTCGCCGGGCTCAATATTAGCGGCAAAGCGCAGAGCAATGTCGCTCCCCGGTGTTGGAGCCAAAGCTTCATAGACGAGGCGCGGCCCAAGGTCTGACCCACCAATACCAATATGGACGATAGACTTGAATGGCCGACCATCCGAGGCCGCAATCGACCCATCGCGAACACCGCGTGCAAAGGCTGTTGCGGCGGCCCGACCCGCGCGCACTTCAGCGCTGATCGCTTCGCCCTTGGCCATAAAGTCACGCTCTGGCTGACGTAGCGCCATGTGCATGACCGCACGATCCTCGGTCACATTGATTGCTTTCCCGGCAAAAAGATCGGATCGTGCTAGTTCGAGCCCGCTTTCTTGGGCATGGAGCAACAGGGCGTCCAAGTCAGTTTGGCTCAAAAGGGCGCGGGAAAAATCAAAGGACAGGCCAGCGGCCTGAAAGTTCAAGCGTTTGTGACGCGCTTGATCGAGCAAAAGGGTTGATAAGGAGACGGAGGCTGCCGCCTGGCCACGAGCGATCAAATCATTGTGTGTCATGGCTCACCTCTGCCAAGACCGCCTGCACTTGTCGAGACCTCAAAACCCTGACTATCAGTCATCACGCGTGACCAATTTGAGGAAACCCAATGCCGCAACCCGCCCATGAGACAGATTTTGAAGAAGGCCATGGCACTTCGGGCCTCGGTCAGAAGATTGGCTTTGTCTTGGGGCTCGTGGTTGCTGGCGTCATGCTGTGGATTGGCGCACCGGAGGGCCTGGACCCAAAAGCGTGGAAAGCCCTCAGCCTCTTGGCTTTGATGATCATTTGGTGGGTGAGTGAGGCGATCCCCGTTGCCGCAACCGCACTATTGCCGCTGGGTGTCTTGCCTTTATTGGGTGTCTTAAAGCCGGTGGATGCCGCAGCGCCCTATGCCGACCCAATCATCTTTTTGTTCATTGGCGGCTTTATGATTGCTGCCGCCATTGAACAATCCGGCCTGCATCGTCGCATTGCCATTCATGTCTTGTCCGCTGTCGGCTCAAGCCCAGCGGCCATTGTTGGCGGTTTTATGATAGCCACAACCTTGTTGTCGATGTGGATTTCCAATACGGCCACCGCTTTGATGATGACGCCGATTGCCTTGGCGGTCTGCACCGCAGCGGCACCGTCTGGCCCGGATCGACGGAAACTGATGGCTGCGTGCGTTTTGGGCGTGGCCTATTGTGCGTCGATTGGCGGGGTGGGCACCCCGATCGGATCGCCGACCAATCTAATCGGGGCCAAGTGGTTAGACGCCAATGGGGTAGGCTTGAGTTTCCCCGAATGGATGGCCATTGGCGGCGCAATCATTCTGGTCATGGTGCCACTGGCTTGGTTGATCTTGACCAAGATCGCCTATCGCCTGCCCGCCCATTTAGGCGATGACACCGCCCGCGAAGTCATCGCGGCAGAGGCCCGCGCTTTAGGCCCGATGAGCCAGAAGGAAGCGCGCGTGATGGCCATCTTCCTCGCCGTCGCTTTGGCTTGGATTCTACGCGAGCCCTTAAGCAAATTGCCCGGCCTGCAAGGCCTGACCGATATGGTGATCGCCATTCTAGGGGCTGTCGCTTTATTTGTGGTGCCCGCAGGCGATAAGGCTGACCCGAATAAGGCCCTGCTCGGCTGGGACGTGGCCGAGCGCATCCCCTGGGGCATTGCTATCCTGTTCGGCGGTGGCTTGTCGATGGCGGCAGCGTTGGAGGCGACCGGCCTGTCGACTTTCATCGGCGGCCATATGGCCGGTATAGGGACTTTGCCCATCCTGCTCGTTGTTTTGATCCTTGTGGCCGCGACAGTCTTCTTATCTGAGTTGGCCTCGAACGTGGCGACATTAACGGCCATGCTGCCGGTTCTGACGGCGATGGTGGCAGGTTCGGGTGGAGATCCCTTCTTAATTGGCGCGTCAGCAACCTTTGCCGCCAGCTTTGGCTTCATGCTGCCGATTGCGACCGCCGCCAATGCCATCGCCTATGCAACGGGGGCACCCAAACAGGCCGAGATGCTGCGCATCGGTTTTGCCTTGAATCTGTTCGGAGTTCTGACCATTGCAGCCGCTGTTGGCCTGATTGGACCCTTGGTGACGGGTTAAAATCCCGCCCCTGCCCTTAACAAGTTTGTCGGAGCGCAATAAGGTGAAGCTAGGCCTTTTCTCGAGCATTTAGAAGGATTTGGTGTAACCCATGAGTGAGTCCATTCTGATCGGCGCCGGTGGCGAGCCGCTTGCCTCTATTGAGCTTTTGTTGAAGCGGGCCAACCGTCATGGCTTGGTTGCCGGTGCGACGGGCACGGGCAAGACCGTAACGCTGCAAGTCCTAGCCGAAGGATTTTCGCGCGCGGGTGTACCCGTCTTTGCAGCCGACATTAAAGGCGACCTTTCGGGCATGAGCCAATCGTGGGAGCCTTCAGCCCCGTTTAAAGCGCGCGCCGAACAAATTGGCCTGACAGATTACAAAAGCGAGTCGACCCCTGTCGTATATTGGGACCTCTATGGCCAAAAGGGCCACCCCATTCGCACCACGATTACGGAAATGGGCCCCACCCTGCTCGCCCGCCTGATGGAAGTCAGCGACGCCCAAGAAGGCGCTTTAGCGGTTGCCTTTAAAATGGCCGATGAAGAGGGCCTATTCCTCTTAGACATGAAGGATCTCAAAGCCATTCTCGACTATATGGCTGAGAATGACAGCGCGGTGTCGAAGAAATATGGCCTCGTGACGCCCCAGTCGATTGCCGCCCTTCAGCGCAAAATCATGCAATTGGATCAAGCTGGTGCCGATGGCTTCTTTGGTGAGCCCGCCCTTGATCTGCGCGACTTCATGCGTACCGATTTGTCTGGCAAGGGCATCGTCAATATTCTAGCCGCAGATCGGCTGGTACAGAGTCCCACACTCTATTCGACCTTCCTCTTGTGGATGCTCTCAGAATTGTTCGAGCAATTGCCAGAGGTCGGCGATATGGACCGGCCGAAAATGGTGTTCTTCTTCGATGAAGCCCATTTATTGTTCCGCGATGCGCCAAAGGCTTTGCTCAATACCATCGAGCAAGTGGTGCGCCTGATCCGCTCTAAAGGGGTTGGCATTTATTTCGTTACCCAGAACCCACAAGACATTCCCGAGACCGTATTGGCGCAATTGGGCAACCGGGTTCAGCACGCGCTGCGCGCCTATACGCCGAGCGAAACCAAAGCAGTGCGCATTGCCGCCGAAAGCTTCCGGCCCAATCCTGGCTTTAAGACAGAAGACATGATTACGGCCTTGGGTGTAGGTGAGGCTTTGGTCTCCACCCTCGACGCCAAAGGTATCCCCACCATGGTGGAGCGCACCTTTATCCGCCCACCCTTAAGCCAAGTTGGCCCCTGTTCACCCGAAGCTCGTGCCCGCGTGATCTCAGCCAGCCCCATCGGTCCGCGCTATGATGCCGTGGTGGACCGTGAAAGCGCGTTTGAAATCCTAGAGCGAAAAGCCGCCGAACTTGAAGCGCAACAAGCCGAGATGGAACAGCCAGAACCAACCCGTGCTAAACCTTCGCGCCAAGAGGAAGAACCTCAAGACAATGGCGGGATCATGGGGGCGATCTTCGGTACCCAACGTGGACGCTCCGGCCGCTCGCGGCAAAGCTTAGCCGAGACTGCGATGAAGACCATGGTGCGCCAAGCCAGTTCCACCATCGGGCGGGAATTGATGCGCGGCCTGATGGGCTCGTTGCGACGCCGCTAGGTCTTTGGTCGACACCCCCTTTTGCGTCCGAAGCGATAAATTTCATGTGTAGGTCCCTCGCCATGGCGCTTGGACCTTGGTATGAAGGGGCCGCTACGCACAAGCTCCGATCAACGGGGTTGAGAGACGCAAAAGGGAGTCTGCCATGATTGAACGCAAACAATTTTACATCGACGGCGCTTGGGTTGATCCGGTTACGCCGCGCGATCACCACGTCATCAATCCGGCGACGGAAGAAGCGATTGCCGTCATCTCTCTGGGTGGTGAAGCAGACGCGGTAAAGGCCATCCTCGCAGCACGCGCCGCTTTCCCTGCTTTCTCCGAAACCAGCCATGATGAGCGCATTGCGCTTCTGGAAAAGATCATCGCGCTTTATTCGGCCAAGCTGCCTGAAATCGCGCATGCGATCAGCCAGGAAATGGGTGCGCCCATGTGGTTGGCAACCGCCGCTCAAGCCCCAGCTGGCCTAGGCCAATTGATGGGTGCGTTGAATGCCCTGAAAGAATTCACGTGGGAGCATTCGCGCGGCAATACCCGCATTCGTTATGAAGCGATTGGCGTATGCAGCCTGATCACGCCTTGGAACTGGCCAATGAACCAAATCGGCTGCAAAGTTGGTCCTGCTTTGGCCGCTGGTTGCACCATGGTGTTGAAGCCTTCTGAGCTTGCCCCACTCGACGCCATGATCTTGGCTGACATCATTCATGAAGCAGGCGTGCCCAAGGGTGTGTTCAACCTCGTCAATGGCGATGGTCCGGGCGTCGGCAGCGTGTTGTCGACCCATGAAGAAGTCGACTTTGTCTCCTTCACCGGCTCCACCCGCGCAGGCATCGAAATTGCCAAGAGTGCGGCCCCAACCGTGAAGCGCATCGCGCAAGAACTCGGCGGCAAGTCGCCTAACATCGTCCTCGAAGATGCCGATATTCAAAAGGCGGTTTCCTCAGGCGTGATGCAAGTCATGACCAATTCGGGCCAGTCGTGCAACGCGCCAACACGCATGTTCGTGCCGCGCGCGAAACTGGGCGAAGCCACCGCTGTTGCCAAAGCGACCGCAGAATCGGTTGTAGTAGCCGATCCCGCAGGCGATAAGCGCTTTGCCATGGGCCCCTTGGCCAATGGTCGCCAGTTCGAGAAGGTCCAGTCCTTGATCGAAATCGGCATGAAAGAGGCCACTTTGGTGGCCGGCGGCATGGGTCGCCCTGAAGGCTTCAACAAGGGCTATTTCGTGCGTCCAACCGTGTTTGTCAGCGATACCAATGACACCACGATCGCGCGCGAAGAAATCTTCGGCCCCGTGCTAACCATGATCCCTTACGATTCTGAAGCCGATGCTGTGGCTATGGCCAATGACACGGTTTACGGCTTGTCGGGCTATGTCCAGTCGGAAAACCTCGACCATGCGCGTGCTGTCGCCAAACAAATCCGCGCTGGCATGATCCACATTAACGGTGCCAGCACCGACACCGTCGCGCCGTTTGGTGGTTATAAGCAATCCGGCAACGGCCGCGAATGGGGCGACTTCGGCCTCGAGGAATTCCTGGAAGTTAAAGCCGTCATGGGCTATGGCGCGGTCGCGGCGGAATAAAACGCACTATCATCCCGGACGGCGTAAGCCGATCCGGGATCTTGCGCCGCAAAGTCCTAAGCGGTCCCCGCGCTGCGCTAACGCTTCGGCGGGGATGACCTTGTTTCGTGTTGAATTTCTATCTGGACGCGCTTTGGTGAAACAGGGTTTCCACCAAAATGGGTCCAGATGGAAACTCCCCCTTCAGTCCCTTCGGGACAGCTTCCCGTAGGACGGGGAAGCGGCTAGGTGTCAGATGCTGCGATGCTTTGACGCCCATCAATCACCCCACCAAATAATCCGCTGCCGCATGGAATACGAAGCTATGCCGTCGCGCGACAGCGATGACGTCGTGGCCATAGCCGCCACCTAGCACCGTCACCAAAGGAACAGACCGCCCACGCACGGCTTCGATCACGCGGCGTTCGCGCGTCATGAGGCCTTGGTCTGTCAAGGCGAGTTTGCCCAAACGATCGTCCTGATGCGGGTCAACGCCGGCAATATAGAACACCAGATCCGGGCGAACCTGATCCAGCACGGCAGGCAGACAATCATCTAATGCGGCGAGATAGGCCACATCCCCTGTCCCCTTTGGCAAAGCGACATCCAAATCAGAAGGTGGCTTTTCAAGTGGCCAATTGTCGTCGCAATGCATGGAAAAGGTGAAGACGCGCGGGTCGTCGCGAAAGATTAGGGCGGTGCCATCGCCGTGATGGACGTCTAAATCCACCACCAAAATCTGCTTCACAGCCCCTTCGGCCAACAGGATAGAGGCGGCAACCGCCACATCATTAAAGACGCAAAAGCCTGCCCCCTGATCGGCCCGAGCATGGTGGCTACCGCCAGCGCTATTGCTAGCCAGGCCCTCTTGCAAAGCCAGACGCGCCGCCAAAAGCGTGCCCGCCGTAGCCAATTGCGCGCGTAGGACAACCCGTTCTGTCAGGCTAAAGCCGATCCGGCGCACGGCCGCAGCATCCAAAGTTCGGCCTAAAACCCCATCCACATAAGCGGGTGTGTGGGCTCGGATGAGGTCTGCCCGCGAGATGGGTTCAGGGGTGACAAAGCCATGCGGGGCGAGACCATCTTGGCGCAGGATCTCAGCCAGTTGGGCGAATTTTTGCATGGGGAAGCGATGACCGTCTGGCGTGTCAGCGGTGTAGTCAGGGTGGTGGACAATAGGCAGGAGGCGCATGGGCTCAGCCTGTCCTCAATCCGTCCTTGATTTTCTGAACAAGACCCGGGCCTTCAAAGACCAGAGCGGTATAAAGCTGAATAGCATCAGCCCCAGCTTCAAATTTGGCCTGCGCATCGGCTGCAGAGGCGACTCCCCCGACCCCGATCAAGGGCATCGCATCGCCCAAAGCACCCTTGAATTCTCTCAGCAAGCGGGTGGATTTCTCAAATACAGGTCTGCCCGAAAGGCCACCTTGTTCCCCCTTGTGCTTGGCTTGGAGATGATCAGGGCGGTCGACTGTGGTGTTGGACACGATGAGAGCGTCAATCTTTTGCGCCACCACGGTTTCGGCAATAGCGCGCACTTCATCTTCGTCCAAATCCGGTGCGACTTTCAAAAAGACAGGGCGGCGGCCATGGGCGCGAGTTTGCGCTTCGGCCAGAACCATGACCTGGCCCAAAAGATCTTCAAGCGCTGCGCGGGTTTGCAGTGCGCGCAGGCCCGGTGTGTTGGGTGAGGAAATATTGATGGTGATATAGGAAGCATGCAGCCACACCCGGCGCAGGCCTTCGCAATAATCGGCAATACGGTCTTCGCTGTCTTTATTGGCTCCGATATTTGCGCCAACAATGCCGGGCCGATGGGCGCGGGCGCGCAAGCGGTTCACAAAATGCATAAGGCCTTCATTATTAAAGCCCATGCGATTGATCACGGCTTGATCTTCGACCAAACGAAATAAGCGCGGCTTGGGATTACCCGCCTGCGGACGCGGGGTGACCGTGCCGCATTCGACAAAGCCAAAGCCTGCCGCCAGCATGGCATCGGGCACTTCGGCATTTTTATCAAATCCTGCGGCGAGGCCGATCCGATTGGGCAAAGTGAGGCCTGCGAGTTGCACGGCGTCTTCTGGCCGATCTGGTTTGGCATTCGGGCCAAAGCCCGCTTTGAGGCCTGCAATAGTGGCTTGATGGGCGGTCTCGGCTGGCAGGGCGCGTAATGCTTCGGTGGCCTTGGCATAAAGGTCGATCATGGAAAGCTCACGGGCAAGTCGTGGCGGCCATCGGCCAGCAACGGCAAATCGATGACGTCTTTCACGGCAGACATTGGAATGGGGCCATAGATGTGCGGGAACAAGGCCCCACCGCGCGAAGCCTCCCACACCACTGTGTCGCCCAAGGGGGTTAGGTCGATTTTGGCCAAGATCAGATCGGCTTGGCCCTTGAACCACATCGTCAAGGTCGCGCGGACTTGGTCGAGCGCAGAGAGATGGATGAAGCCATCGGTTACATCCAGCGCAGAGCCGGTGTAGACGCCAGCCCTTTGAGCCTCTGCCCAAGCGCTGCGTGTTTCAATCTTATAAGCAAATGAATCCATGGCCGTGACTTAATGGCAAAAGCGGGAGAGTCGACCCCTGCCCGTCACTTTCGGACGAACAATGGCAGATTAGGCTGCTTCCAACAGGCTTTGGAACACCAAGGCACCATCAGCACTGCCCAGTTCGGCTTCAAAAGCGCGGTCTGGGTGGGGCATCATGCCAAGGATGCGACCGGTTTGGTCCACGATGCCCGCAATGCGGCGCAGCGAGCCATTGACCTCTTCCTTATAACGGAAGGCGACGCGGTTTTCTTGCTCAAGCTCATCCAGCACGGCGTCTTCGGCAAAGTAATTGCCTTCGCCGTTGCCGACTGTCATCACCGCTTCAGTGCGGTTGCCAAAGGCACGTGTGAAGGGGGTAGCTGCATTAGTGACCTCCAACGCCACAGGCTTGCAGACATATTTCAAGCTGGCATTGCGCAATAGGGCACCGGGCAGAAGGCCCGTCTCACACAAAACTTGGAAGCCATTGCAAATGCCAAGGACTGGCACGCCAGCCTTGGCCGCGTCCACCACCGCGCGGGTGACAGGCGACAAAGCTGCCATCGCGCCACAGCGCAGATAATCACCATAAGAAAAACCACCGGGCAGAACGATCAGGTCCAAGCCATCGGGCAGGCTGGTCTCCTTATGCCAAACCATGGAAACTTGCGCATCGACCGAGCGCTCCAAAGCGATCTTGCAATCGCGGTCACAGTTTGATCCGGGGTAGATGATGACGGCAGCTTTCATAGGTTCGACCTACGCGGTTTTGCCCCCAAGGTGAAGACCAATGGGCCACCTCCTGCAGCCATTGTGCAACCGGCCTGCAGAAAAAAGCGTATCAAGTGACGAGAATAGGTTAGGAGTGGGCATGATTTCGCGCAGAAGCCTTGTAATTGGAAGTGCGGCCTTAATGACCTTGCCCCCGCCAGACTTAGAAGCCGCTCCCGGAAAGTCGCCTCAGGCGGTGTGGGATGAGCTGTTGGGCC
>CALRLV020000037.1:0-13118 GCA_943368895.1 Ferrovibrio terrae | reverse complement strand
GGGGAACAAGATGCCATCTGGCCCAGCTGCGACGGCGGCTTCCAAATCTTGCGGACCCCAAGGTGAGGTCAGGCTGTTGACGCGGATAATGACTTCCCGCTTACCATAGCCGCCTGCCTTCACGATTGCCGCTACCGCAGCGCGCGCTTCATCCTTCGCGTCCGGGGCCACTGCATCTTCTAGATCAAGGATGACCGCATCGGCGGGCAAGCTCTTGGCCTTTTCCAAAGCCTTGGCATTGGCACCGGGCATATAAAGTACACTGCGGCGGGGACGGGCCTGGGGAGCGGTCATGAGAAGCCTTTCATATTGGGTTTGGCTTCTTCTAGCCACAAGCAGCCCCGTGGCGTAAAGAGCGGACCATGCCTTTGGTGCTGATTCTTGGTTCACATGTCGCGGGAAGCCGGGTGGGTGGCACCTTGGCAAGCCTCGCTTTGGCCCAATCGCCGATGAAGATTGATCCAGTGCATGTGCCAACGACTCTTCTAGGTCGTCACCCTGGTTGGGGGCCCCCCGGTGGCGGGCCAGTCAGCCCTGAATTGTTTGCTGGCATGCTGGAAGGCATCGCGGCCAATGGGCTTTTTGCGGCTGTCGATGGCGTCCTCACCGATTATTTTGCCAGCGCAGAGCAAGTGCAGATTGCGGCTAGGGCCATCGATGCTGTCAAAACCGCCAACCCCAAAGCCATCATTCTGGTCGACCCTGTTTTGGGTGATGCGCCGGGTGGGCTCTATGTGGGGCAGGGCGTAGCTGATGCACTGGGGGAGCATTTAGTGCCCCGTGCGGATTTTCTCACGCCCAATTTGTGGGAATTGGGTTACCTGACCCAAACTTCGCCCGAGGACCTCCAGCACATCCATCATGCCGCGACAGCATTGGGTCGGCCGTCCTTGATCTCATCGGTTGAGCACAATGGCGAAATTGGTGGCATGCTGGTCGATGGAAGCCGTGCTTGGCTCGCGACACATGCGAAAGCTGCCGAGCCTCCCAAAGGCACGGGCGACCTAATGGCGACGATGTTTCTTGCCCATTTGATTGAGGGTCAAGCAGCTCCACAGGCCATGGGCTTGGCTTTGGCTGGTGTGTCCTACACCGTTCAGCGCGCACAAGAATGGGGCGCGCAGGAACTACCAATCATTGCGGCTGGCTATGAAGCGTGGCGGGCTGAGCCCTTGGCCTTGACCCAATTGAGTTGAAGGGTCCAAATGGGGCTATGACTGATCTGGTTTCGCCTTATGTTGCGCCGGGCTTTGAGCCTGTTTTAGATGCTTTCAACTTGAACTTCGAAGAAGGCCTTGAGCTGGGGGCGGGTTTCTGCGCCATCTTAGAGGGTGAAGTCGTCGTTGATTTGGTCGGTGGTCATATGGACCGCGCCAAAACACAAAGCTGGACTCGCGAAACCTTGGTGCCCGTCTATTCGACGACAAAGCCTATAGCCGCCATGATCATCGCCCGCCTTCAGGATCAGGGCCTGTTGAATTTTGACGATCCGATTGGCTGGCTTTGGCCGGAGTTTACCGAGCATGGCAAAGAAGTGACCTTGGCACAGGCCTTGTCGCATCAGGCAGGTGTTCCGGGCTTCCCCGACCCCATTGATCCAGACCTTTGGCTTAATCCACCCGCACTGGCAGAAGCTTTGGCCCATGTCGCACCGATGTGGGAGCCGACAACGGCAAGTGGCTATCACCCTCTGACCTATGGCTATATCGCTGGCGAACTGGCCCAGCGCGCGCATGGCACCAGCCTTGGGACGCAATTGCGGGTCGATGTGTGTGAGCCTTTGGGCATCGACTTCTGGATTGGGCTGCCTGAAATTCATCATGGCCGTTGCGCTGAAATGAGCCGGCCCAAGGCAATGGCAGAGTTGGGCGAAATCTCGGAGGCCCGTCGCGTTGCATTTATGACGCCCTGGGCTTCACCTAATCGAGGGGGTGCCGCTTGGCGACTGGCAGAAATTCCTTCTGCCAATGGTCACGGCACAGCGCGCGCGGTCGCCACCTTGTATGGCGTCTTTGCCAATAACGGCAAAATCGGCAGTCATCAGATCATTTCGCCTGAAACTATGGCAGATTTCACCAAGCCCCGAATTCGCGGGGTGGATTTGGTCTTGCCGTACGAGATCGAGTGGGCAGCGGGCGTCATGCGCAATTCCAATTTGCGCTATGGCACTAATCCAGAAACCCTTGGCCATTCTGGCTGGGGTGGCTCGGGCGGTTTTGGCGATCCAGCTAGGCGCTTATCGGCTGCCTATGTCATGAACAAGCAAACCCCCGCCTTACTGGGAGATGAGCGCGCCGGCCGTCTGATCCAAGCGCTTTATGCTTGTGTGGATGCACGCAGCGCCTGAAGCTTGGCTTCTGCATCCAAACGGGCTTGTGGGTCACCGACATGCAACCAAGGCCCGTCGAGTATGAGGCCATAGAGGCGACCCTTCGGGCTCCATTCGTCAAACCAGGTACGGGCGAGCGAGCGCTTGGTGGCGGACTTGCCTTCAAACTTTTCCCTTGTCGTGATTTGTACCCCAGCATAGGCATAAGGTGCGCTCGGCGCTTCGCCACGACGCGTCAGTCGTCCCGCTTCATCCATAAAGAAGTCACCCGGACCGTCGAATCCTAAAGCTTCATCCAATCGCGCCAGCAATAGCAGGCCATCCATGCGTTCTGGGTCAAAGGCTTCGGCCATCCGTTTGATCGCGGTGCCGTCCAGCCAAATTGCGTCCGCATTGCAGGTCAGAAGCGGCCCATCTGGAAAGTGGTGGAGGGCATGAACAAGCCCGCCTTCGGTTTCTAATGGCTCAGCTAGTTCATCCTCGCGTGAGAAGATCAGCTTTGGCGCGCTGCTGCTGCGCTGGGCTAAATGCGCCACCAGTTTATCAGCAAAATGAAAGCTATTGACGACTGCCGTGCCCACGCCTGCTTCAGCCAGCCGATCGAGCATATGGTCAACCAGGCAACGGCCATCAACGTCAACCAAGGCCTTTGGGCGATCATTGGTCAAGGGCCGCATACGCGTACCAAGTCCTGCCGCAAACACCATGGCGTGGGTTGGCATCGCGCTCATTCGGCTTGCGCCTGTGTAAATGCCTGTAGCGGCACATAGCGCGCTACCCAGCTTTGCAAGTGCTTCAGGCGCGGGTGGGTTAGGACTTGGGCCAAGTGCCCCGCTTCGCGTGGCATGAATTGCCGATAGCGCTGCTTGCCATCGCGTCCAACCAGACGGGAGAAGATACCCAGAATGCGCAACGCGTTAACTGCGCCCTGAATGGCCAGCTCTTCATCAAAGGGTGCCCGCTCAGACCCAGTCGCATCCAGATAAGCACGGATTGTTGCTTCATGGGCTTCGGCGCTGACATCGCGTCGCGCATCATGCAGCAACATGGCAAAGTCCCATGCGCGATAGCCATGCACGGCGTCTTGGAAGTCGAGCAGGCCAACCCGCGCAATGCCTTCCCGCTCTGGTAGCCAGAGGATGTTTTCAGCATGATAGTCGCGCAACGTGAAAGCGCGCGGATGGGTCAGGATTTCGCCAATCAAGGTATCGCGAATATCAGCCCATTCGGCACGAGCGTCGGCATCAAACCCATCGCGGCCCAAGAAACGCGGCGTCCAGTCAACAAATAGATTGGCATTTTCGCGCAAGGCGATCGCGTCAAAATCGAGGATTGGCCAAGGCCCCATGGGCGAGGGTAGGCTCGATGGAATGGGGGTCTGATGCAGGGTAGCCAGCGCTTCACCAGCCACATGATAAAGCTCGACCTCGTCTGCACGGCCCTCGGCAATGACCCGCGCATAGAGATCGTCGCCCAAATCCTCCACGACGGCAACGCCAACTGGCGCGTTCACGGCCAGAGTATTGGGTGCCGAGAAGCCGTGGCTGTGCAAATGATTACCGACGGCGACAAAAGCCTCCACGCGGGAAGCAGCCAGCCGTGACAGCGCATTCCAGCCTAAAGCTTTGCGAGTTTCTTCATCCGCGCCTGGCGGGCAAGGCCCATCTTCATTGCCCGGCGGGGCTTTCATCAAAATGGCGGTGCGATCATCATGGCTCAAGCGCTCATAGGAGCGGGTTGATGCGTCTTGGTCGAATTTTTGCCGATCGGCTTGGCTAAAGCCTGCAGCGCGCAATGCCGAGGCAATCGCCGCCTCAAAACGGGTGGCTTCAAGCGTAGGAGTGTTAGAAGTCATGGAGGCGAGATTTCCAGTTCGTCGTCGGCGAGGCCGAGACATGGGCGCGGCGATGGTCACCCATAATGATGATGTGGATGTCGAGGCTTCTCGGTGACAGATTAGGACCCGCTTTATCTGGCCATTCAACCAAGCTGATGACCTCGTCAAGCTCTTCCCAGCCTAATTCCCAGACATCTTCGGGGTCTTCAAGGCGATAAAGGTCGAAATGCAGCAGTTCGGGCGCGTTTGGCTGTTCGTCGGGGTCAGGTTGATAGCGCTGCACTAACGTAAAAGTCGGGCTTGGAACTTCGGTGTCGCTGTCGAGATAGGCAGAGATCAGCCCACGCGCGAGCGAGGTTTTGCCCGCCCCTAAATCGCCCCGCAGCGCCAAGCAATCTCCAGCCTGCACCACTTTGGCCAAGCGCGCACCTAGGTCGCGTGTATCGCGATCGGTTGCAAGGTCGACTGAGAGCAACAAGTCCATCATCAATTTGTCGTTAGAAGAGGTTGGCGGTGCGGTCAAAACTACTCGCTGTTGAAAGCAAGCTAGACTAGGTTTGTCTGTATGTTTTCTTGGCCCAGCCTTCTTCTCCTCGCAAGCCCAGCTACGGCTTTACCACCAGAGTCAATTGTCAGTGCACGGGCAAATGAGCCTGAGGCGGCATCTGAGGTTGTTGTCGTTCGGGCAGAGCGGCTCCCACCCGATCGTTCTATGCGGGCACAGATTAGTCTGGATGAAACAACACTGGGGTCCAGCATTGGCCTGCGCTTAGACGAAGCCCTGCGGGCGGTACCGGGCGCTGGCATGTTTCGGCGCACGGCTAGCGGGCCTGCCAATGCAACCATTCAAGGCCTTTCCCTCCGCCCGATTGCGCCGAATGGGGCAGGGCGCGCCTTAGTCAGTCTTGATGGCGTTCCGCAGAATGATCCCTTTGGGAGTTGGGTTTTCTGGGTGCGACATGATCCCTTATTTTTGGAACGGGTTGACGTACGTCGCGGGGCGGCAGGTGCTGGCTTCGGTCCCTTAGCTTTGACGGGGGCGCTGGACCTGCTTGAAGTTCGTGGTGGACCAGCGCGATTACGGCTATCAGCTGGTGGGCAAGGGGCGATGCAGGTTGCTGCTCGGGGGTCCGTTGCTGCTGGTGCCGGCACGATCACGGCCATGACCTCCTATGAAGCGAGTGACGGGCTCATCCCGGTCAGCCCGGCGCAACGGGGCAAGGTCGATCTGGCCGCTGATTTCACCGCTTCCACTCTGACCTTGGTCAGTGAAATTCCTACCGATAACGGGCAATGGTCGTTTCGCGTTTCAGGCTTCGAAGAAGAAAAAGGCGCGGGGACTTTAGGCGGCCGCAGTACTGCTCGTGGGGCTGACTTGAGTGGCGCGCGAAAGCTCGAGGGTGATTGGGGACAAGCGCGCCTGATCGTGTTTGCCCAGACCCGCGACTTTGCCAATCAAACCACTTCGGTGTCGGTTGACCGCGCGAGCGTGACCCCGGCGCTCGACCAGTTTGAGACACCAGCTTCTGCGCTAGGCGGTTCATTTATCTTTGCTCCGGCATTTGCAGGCTGGAGCCCCAGATGGACTTTGGATTGGCGTCATAGCGAAGGCGAAACCCGCGAGCTCTTCCGCTTTATCGGCACGGGATTTACCCGCACGAGGGTCGCAGGTGGCCAGCAAGACTTGCTGGGAATCGGGCTCGATGTCCCGCGTCTGCTTCAATCTGCTGATGAACAATTGGGGATAGACGCGACGCTGCGTCTGGACCGTTGGGCACATGATGGCGCAAAACGCCTAGAGACGGATCGTGCGACAGGCGCGGTTACCCTGTCGGAGACCTCCCAAGATCGGGAAGGCTATATTGCAACTGGCCGTCTGTCCGCTTTTGTGTGGGGCGGTAAGGCGCGCGCTAGCCTGTTTCGAACCTTCCGTCCGCCCAGCTTAAACGAACTTCATCGCCCCTTTCGGGTCGGAAATGACGTGACCGAAGCCAATGCTGATCTGGTCCCCGAAGTGCTCGAAGGCCTCGACATCGATCTGAGGGCAGATTGGCAGGGCTTGGGGGGCGCTTGGGCTGGCAGTCTGACGCTTTATGCCAGCAAGTTGCAGGACCCGATCACCAATGTGACGATTGGGGTGGGGCCAGGTGTGCTGCCCCGTGTTGGCTTCCTGCCAGCTGGTGGCACCCTGCGTCAGCGGCTCAATGCCGGGGAAATTCAAGCCAAAGGTCTAGAGGCTGGCTTGACCTGGGTGGCAGCTGGAACTGGCCCGCAGCCTGGTGTCGAAATGCGCTTGTCTCTGGTCGATGCTGAAGTGGATGGGGGGCGATTGTTGCCGGCCTTGAATGGCCTTCGCCCTGCACAGTCAGCTCCGTGGGCGAGCTATGTTGGGTTGACGCTGCCGTTCAAGGCAGGGCCTCAGTTGAAAGTCGCTTTGCGCGGCGAAGGTGTACGCTTTGAGGATGACCTCAATACTCGCAAGCTTAAGGCCTATCAGGCCTTAGATCTGCGCGCTTCTTGGCTTTTGAAGCCAAACTTGGACGTGTTTGTCTCGGGCGAGAACGTCACTGGCACTCGCATCATGACGGCGATTTCAGGCGCGGGGATTCTTTCAGAAACATCCACGCCCCTTTGGCGCGTTGGACTCACATTCACGCAATAATGGTGGCCTTCACCTCATCGACAATTTTGTTCTCGATCATGCCAAGTCCGTCAATTTCACATCGTACCGTGTCGCCTGCGAACAGATAGACCGGCGGAGTGCGGGCGATGCCCACGCCTGCAGGTGTGCCGGTGAAGATGATGTCGCCCGGCAAAAGCGTGAAGGCTGTGCTGAGATGGGCGATCATTTGCGGCACTTTGAAGATGAGGTCGGCCACGCAGCCATCCTGCATGAGTTGATCATTGACGTAGCAGCGCAGGCGCAACTGATCCAAATCCGCGATCTCGTCGGCGGTCACCAAGACCGGGCCAAACGGGGCGTGGGTATTGAAGCCTTTGCCCATAATCATGGTTGGTGTCGCCTTTTGCCAGTCGCGAACCGAATAATCGCATCCGACGCAATAGCCTGCGATAACCTCATGGGCACGCTCAACCGGCACATGCCTAGCTTCTGCCCCGATAACAACGACTAGCTCTACCTCAAAGTCGAGCATGTCCGAAACACAAGGCTTTTCGACGTCGCCATACGGCGCGTTTACCGCTGTGATTTGTTTCATGAACCAAGTCTGGATAGCGGGCGGTTCTCGGCCTGTTTCAGCGGCGTGATCAGCGTAATTGAGGCCAATCCCAAAAATGCGCGGGGGCTGTGGGACTGGGGCCAAGAACTCAAGTGTATCGAGTTGCACTTCCTCAACAATCGCTCTGCCACTTGCAGGGCCACGCAGTGCAGATACCACGCCAAGTCCATCACCCGGGGCTGCCAAAATCTGCGCCACCTTGCCTTCAATTTGCGCGATACGCCGCGCGCCATTGTGCATAATTGTAGCAAGTTTCATGCGCTTAACATCCTCAAGGTTCGGTGAAGCGCCAAGTTGTGACGATTTGGCAACAGCACGCAATTGTGACTTAGGATTGCAGTATTTCACCCTCGACCCTTACGTCAACCGTGCGTATAGGCGACGTAAGTCTTTCCTGCTTTGCGTTGCGAAAGCGCTGTGTGGGTTTAGCGGATCAACAGCCCTGAAACATCAGGCTGAAAACAACCATTCTCTGGGAGAGAAAAATGAATTTTGAACGATTGGGCCGTCGTGGCCTTCTGTTGGCTGCCTGCGCGACCTCCGTTTTTGCTGCACCTGCATTTGCGCAGCAGCAAGCAACGACTGCGCAAGACGACCAGCCAGTTGAAGAAATTATTGTTACCGCGACTCGCCGTGAAACTGCACTGCAAAACGTTGCTGTCGCGGTGACCGCGATCGGTGCCCAAGCCATTGAGTCGGCCGGCGTGAAAGACATTCGCGACCTGACCCAATTGGCCCCATCGCTGCAGGTGCCAGTTTCGGAAAACTCTGGTTCTGTGACTGCTCGTATCCGTGGCGTCGGTACACAAGGTTCGAACCCCGGCCTTGAATCGTCGGTTGGCGTTGTAATCGACGGCGTGTTCCGCGCCCGCAACAGCGTGGCCTTCGGGGATTTGGGCGAAATTCGCGCCATTGAAGTTTTGCGCGGCCCACAAGGCACCCTGTTCGGTCGCAACACCTCGGCTGGTTTGATCAATGTCACCACCAAGAAGCCAAGCTTTGAGTTCGGCACTTCTGGCGATGCGACCTTCGGCAATTATGGCCTCGGTGGCCTCGGCCTCGGCATCACCGGTCCGCTGATCGAAGATAAGTTGGCTGGTCGTCTGTATGTGACTGCTCGCGCTCGTGACGGCTATATGAACGTCAACAACGGCACGGCCCGCACGGATTCAAACGATTCCAACTATTATGCGATCCGTGGCCAATTGCTCTACACACCGAGCGAAACCTTCGATGCGCGCTTGATCGTGGATCAAGCTTCGCGTGCGGAAGCTTGCTGCGCGGCGGCTGTTTGGACCAAGGACGTTCGCGTTCCTTCAACCACCGACATCTTGAACAAGATCTCGCCAAACGCGCTGCAAACCAGCCGCAATCTCGACAGCTATCTGGCGAGTGCTAACCGTACTTACGACCAAGACATCGAAGACAAGGGCTTCAGCCTTGAAATGAACTGGGATGTTGGTTTCGGAAAGCTGACGTCTATCACTGCACAGCGCAATTGGAAGCGTTTGGCTGGGGCTGACTCGGACTATAGCGGCGCTGACGTTGTTTACAGCCTGAAGTCTGAAGGTGCAGGCGCTGAGTTTGACAATTTCACCCAAGAATTCCGCTATGCAGGTTCCTTGGGCAAATTGGATTGGTTGGTTGGTACCATCTATTCCAAAGAAACCATCAACTCGCACGTACGCTTCCGCACCGGCAATGATTACCAAGCCTATATCGGCGGTCTGTTGGGCCCAGCTTTGGCTTTGGCGAGCCCAGCGCTTGCTGTGAACCCCTTGAGCCCAACCGTCACCAACACCCAATTGGCTGGTGTGGTTTCGACTTGGCAGTCCATCTTGGGCGTGACGCCAGCCAATATCGGTACTTTGGCAGCTGGTGGTGGTCAGTTTGACGATTACGAGCAAAATGCTGAGTCCGTCGCGCTGTTTACGCACAATATCTACCAGTTCAACGACGACTTCAGCGTGACTTTGGGTCTGCGTTACACCTCGGAAGAAAAGAAATTCCAAGGCAGCTACAAGACACAAGGCAATACGGCTTGTACCGCGATTGAGAACCGCTTGGGTCTTGATGCGGCTCGCAACGCGGGTTCATTGGCGGCTGTTGTCGGCGCGATCTGCGCACCTTGGATGCGCTCTGGCCTCGACGGCATGGATCACCGCCAAGAAAAGGCTGAAAAAGAATGGTCGGGTATCTTCTCGGCAGCTTACCGGTTCGCGCCAAACATCAATACTTATGCCTCGTACTCGCGTGGCTATAAGGCCGGTGGCTTCAACTTGGACCGCGCTTTCTCTGACCTGCAGAACAATGTGGTTACCTCCATCATCTCGCCAGGCGTGGGTAACCGCACCGTGCGTCAGCCAAACACGTCGTTTGCGCCTGAAACCGTGGATGCTTACGAAGTTGGCTTGAAGACCCAGTGGTTCAACCGCGCCTTAACTGCAAACTTTGCGGCTTACCATCAGACCTTTGAGAACTTCCAGCTGAATACTTTCACCGGTATTTCGTTCGTTGTGACCTCGGTTCCTGAAGTGGTGTCGCAAGGGGTAGAGTTTGACTATGTCCTGCGTACGCCAATCGAAGGCCTGTCCATCACCGGTGGTGCAGCTTACTCGTTCACCGAATATACCAAGAATTTGGGTTCGGCTTCGCAGCCAACGACTTTCCTTGGTCAAAACCCCAACCTTTATTGGTTGCCCGGTGGTCAGCTGACCAGCTCGCCAGTTTGGACCTATGGTTCGGCGTTCAATTACGAGCGTTCGGTTCTGTCTGATACAGCCAAATTGAAAGCCTATACTGACTTCCGTACCATCACAGACACCATCACGGGCTCGAACTTGGACCCACGTAAGGCCCAGCCAGGCTACACCTTGATCAATGCTCGCTTAGCATTGAGCACGGCAGACGATCGCTGGACGGTTGAATTGTGGGGCCGGAACCTGACCGATGAGCGCTATGCGCAAATCACCTTCGACTCGCCGCTACAAGGCGATGCGCCAGCGCTGACCAACCAGCCAGCTTTGGGTGGCTTTGCACCACGTGTCGTCAACAGCCAGATTAATGCGTTCGTGGGTGAACCACGTACCTATGGCATGACCCTGCGTTGGAATTACTAAGCTCTATCGATTTGATAGGACTAGCTGAGGGGCGTGGCGAAAGCTGCGCCCCTTTTGCGTGGGGGAAATCGTCGCGGGGAAATCGTGTTAAGATGCAACCGATCGACGTATCGCTGCGTATAGGCCCACATGACCCAACTTAAGCCGTTCTCCGCCCTCGTCACTTTGTCTTTCTTGGCTCTTGCGGGCTGTGGGACTCAATCCCCCGCTCAAGCCGATGCTGTTACGCCTAAAGTGTCTACGACTTCTGCGCCGACCCCCAGCAATCTGGCTACCGCGATTTTTGCCGGTGGCTGCTTCTGGTGCATGGAAAAGCCGTTTGATGAGATCCCGGGCGTGGTTGCGACCACTTCTGGCTATACGGGTGGCACCTTGGCCAATCCGACTTATGAGCAAGTGGGGCGGGGTGGCACAGGCCATTTTGAGGCGGTGAAAGTTACTTATGATCCTACCAGGGTCAGCTATCAAAAGCTTCTCGACACCTACTGGCTGCAAGTTGACCCTTTTGATGCGTTTGGCCAATTCTGTGACAAGGGTGAAACCTACCTACCCGCTATCTTCTACGCCAATGACGCTGAGCAGAAGGCGGCAGAAGCGGCGCGGGAAGTGCTCTATGCGCGCTTTAAAAAGCCCATTGTTGTGCAAATCCTGCCCGCTAAAGCATTCTATGATGCCGAAGGCTATCATCAGGATTATTATCAGAAAAACCCGCTGCGCTACGCCTATTATCGCAATGGCTGCGGAAGAGATGCCCGTTTGCGCGCCGTTTGGGGCCAATAACGATTTAAAAAGCGGCAATCTGTCACAAATACTGCCTACCCCATTTACAAATCGGACCACCGCGGGCTAACGTAAGGGCAAGTCGGGTCTTTGGCTCGGCTTTGGTGTCCGGAATGGTTCATTGTGCTTTTCGTAAGCGCTGAATTGGACCGGCGCTCCCTGAGCATCGCCTTGCGGTGGAGCCATAGGCTCCACCGCTTTTTTCTTTTTAGGGCTTGGTGGAGCCATAGGCTCCAACGCTTTTTTCTTTTCGAAGCTTCAGACCCTTTTCCGAGACATATCCTGAGGTCTGAAAGATTGACGGGTCGAACGCGTGCTCCGACTAAATCATCACGACGTCGGCTCAAGTTGTCTAAAGTCGGCATGTCTGGTTTTTCACTGCCTAAAGTCTAAACAAAGTGTAACATTGTTGCCACTGTGCGAACAGCTTGGCACATTTATCCCCAGTGTTCCCACCCAAGAGCCGCTGCTGTCATAGAAGTGTCACATAAACGTCGCAGAGGCGTATCCCAAGCGGGCTAGGTGGCCCACTCTACGCGCAGCCTCCCACTTCGATGCGCAAACAGGATCACTTTCAGGGGACCACTCATGTCAATTTTAAATCGCTTGGCTCGCACCACTGCGCTGACCGCATTGGGCTTCGCACTGGTAGCACCAGTTGCAGTCTATGCTCAGGAAACCACCGGCACGATCCGTGGTCAGATTGCTTCTTCTGGCGCACCTGTAGCCGGAGCTGAAGTCACCATCACCCACACCCCATCGGGCACGCGCGCCCGCGCAACCACCGACTCGACCGGCCAGTTCTCGGCTTCTGGTCTGCGCGCAGGTGGACCTTACACTGTTGAAGTCACCGCCGGAACTTATGAGCCAACCGTGGTCAACGACTTGTTCTTGACGGTTGCTGAGCCTTTCAGCTTGGCCTTGAACCTCGTCCCTGCAGACAAAGAAGTTGAGCGCATTATCGTTCGCGCAACCGCAGTTGGCCGCAACCGCGTTGATGGCACCGCAACGGGTCTCCGCCGCGACAAGATTGACGGCCTTGTGACCCCAGGTCGTGATATTCGCGAATTGGCCCGTCAATCGCCATTGGTTACCCAGAACACGGTTGGCGACGGCGGTATCTCGATCGCCGGCTCTAACCCACGTACCAACCGCATCACCATTGACGGCGTTGCTGCTCAAGACGACTTCGGTTTGAACACCGGTGGTTTGCCCACTCGCCGTGGTCCAATCTCGTTGGACGCAGTGTCGCAGTTTAACGTCACCCCCGCTCCCTTTGACGTCCGCAACGGCGGCTTCTTGGGCGGCGCAATCGACATCGTGTTGCGCTCTGGCGACAATGAGTTGGGCGGTTCGGTTTTCGCCAATTTCCTCGACGACAAATTGACCGGCACTCGGATCAAGAACACCATCGTTTCCAACGTTGTTGAGCAAACCAATTACGGTGCAACCCTTCGCGGCCCCATCATCAAGGACAAATTGTTCTACGCTCTTTCGTATGAAAAGTATGAATCCGTTGACGTGACCAACCGTGGTCCGATTGACGGTGGTTCCTTCGGCAACACAATTGTCGGTCCATTAGGTACCCCAATGACGTTGGCAGACATTGCGGCGGTGACCAATGTGTTTGCAAACACCTACAAGTCCACTTTCGCAGTGGGTTCAATCCCGACCAATAAACCGATCCTCGACGAGAAATATTCGGCCCGTATCGATTGGAACATCACCGACAAGCATCGCGCCTCTTTCACTTATCGAAATGCTGAATCGACCGTTTTCAACTTCACCAACTTGGGTGCGACGACTGCTGCGCT
>CALRLV020000036.1:0-13124 GCA_943368895.1 Ferrovibrio terrae | reverse complement strand
TGCTAGCCATGATGGAGCAGGGCGGTATCTTTATGTTTGCCAGTGTGCGTGGCGGTGGTGATTTTGGTCGGCCTTGGTATGAGGCGGGCAAAAGGGCAACCAAGTCCAATACGTGGAATGATTACATCGCCTGTTGCGAAGATATGATTGCGCGCGGACTGACCAGTCGGTCAAAACTGACGATCAAGGGCACGTCCGCCGGCGGGATTGCAGTCGGTCGCGCTATGACAACACGACCAGACCTTTTTGCGGGCGTCATCTGTGATGTTGGCTCAATGAATACCTCTCGGACCGAAGTCGAGCAGAATGGGCCAGGCAATTATCCAGAGTTTGGTGATCCATCGGTCGCCGAGGATTATCGCAATCTGTTTGCTATGGACACCTATTTGAACGTCGAGGACGATATCAGCTATCCGGCTGTGATGGTGATAACTGGTGCCACCGATCCCCGTGTCGCTCCCTATCATGGCGCAAAGCTTACTGCGCGCCTGCAAACGCTGCCCAAGCAGAAAAAGCCCGTCTTGATGCGCGTTACATTCGATGAAGGCCACGGTATCGGCTCTACGCGTGAGCAGATAGACTCAAAATCGGCCGACGAATTTGCCTTTACCCTCTGGCGTGCAGGGGTAGCGGGCTTCCAACCCCGCGCTTAGGCCGCGGCCCTACGCCTGCAATCAAGCCTAGCTGACTGCACTTTTTTCACCTCGGCACCTGTTGACAGGCCGAGGTGGCATCCCTACCTGCACGCTGTGTTAGCAGTCGGGCAGGGTGAGTGCTAAAGCACGTCGCCCGTCCGATTGGACGACACTGATTTTCTTAAACCTGACAATCCTCAAAGGGAGCAAGTCAAATGGCATTTCGTCCGCTTGGCGATCGCGTGCTGGTAAAGCGCGTTGAAGAAGAAACCAAAACCAAAGGCGGGATCATCATCCCAGACACCGCTAAGGAAAAGCCACAAGAAGGCGAAGTCGTAGCGGTTGGCCCTGGTGCCCGCGACGAAGACGGCGACCGTATCGCAATGGACTTGAAAGTCGGCGACCGGATCTTGTTCGGCAAATGGTCTGGCACGGAAGTGAAGATCGACGGCGACGACCTTCTGATCATGAAGGAAAGCGACGTCATGGGCGTCCTCGAATCCTAATTCTTCCTCCTCTTTAATTTCTGAAAGGCACCTATCATGGCTGCAAAAATCGTATTGTTTGGTTCTGACGCACGCGACCGCATGCTTCAGGGCGTTGATATCTTGGCAAATGCCGTAAAAGTCACCTTGGGTCCTAAGGGCCGCAATGTCGTGATCGAAAAGTCCTTTGGCGCACCACGCACCACAAAGGACGGCGTTTCGGTTGCGAAGGAAATCGAACTGGAAGATAAGTTCCAGAATATGGGCGCGCAAATGCTGCGCGAAGTGGCTTCGAAGACCAACGACACCGCTGGCGACGGCACCACCACTGCGACCGTTCTGGCTCAAGCTATCGTTCGCGAAGGCATGAAGGCTGTGTCCTCGGGCCGTAACCCAATGGATCTCAAGCGCGGTATCGACAAAGCTGTGACTGAAGTGGTTGCAGGCCTGAAGGCTTCGGCCAAGAAGGTTTCGTCGAACTCTGAAATCGAACAAGTCGGCACCATCTCGGCCAATGGCGAAGCAGAAATCGGTAAGATGATTGCTGAAGCCATGAGCAAAGTTGGCAATGAAGGTGTCATCACCGTTGAAGAAGCCAAGAGCCTCGAGTCCGAGTTGGACGTTGTAGAAGGCATGCAGTTCGACCGTGGCTATTTGTCGCCATACTTCATCACCAATGCGGACAAGATGGAAGTTTCGCTCGACGATCCATTGATCTTGATCCACGAAAAGAAGCTGTCGAGCTTGCAGCCAATGTTGCCAGTTCTCGAAGCCGTGGTTCAGTCCGGCCGTCCACTCTTGATCATCGCAGAAGATGTTGAAGGCGAAGCCTTGGCGACTCTGGTGGTCAACAAGCTGCGCGGTGGCCTGAAGGTTGCTGCGGTGAAAGCCCCCGGCTTCGGTGACCGTCGTAAAGCCATGCTGGAAGACCTCGCGATCTTGACCGGCGGTCAAGTGATCTCGGAAGACCTGGGCATTAAGTTGGAAACGGTTTCCATCGAGATGTTGGGCCGCGCCAAGAAGGTCACCATCACCAAGGAAAACACCACCATCGTCGATGGCATTGGTGAAAAGGCCGACATCGAAGGCCGTATCGCGCAAATCAAGCGTCAAGTCGAAGAAACCACCTCTGATTATGACCGTGAAAAGCTGCAAGAGCGTTTGGCCAAATTGGCTGGCGGTGTTGCCGTGATCAAGGTTGGCGGCGCGACCGAAGTCGAAGTGAAAGAGCGTAAAGACCGCGTGGATGACGCGCTGAACGCAACCCGCGCTGCGGTGGAAGAAGGCATTGTGGCTGGCGGCGGTTGCGCCCTGTTGCGTGCTTCAAAAGCCATCACCGTTAAGGGCTCGAACGACGACGAAGAAGCTGGCGTGAATATCGTGCGCAAGGCTCTGCAAGCCCCGATCCGTCAGATCGTGGAAAACGCAGGCGTCGAAGGTTCGATCGTGGTCGGTAAGATCCTTGAGAATGCTTCGGTTTCCTTCGGCTTCAACGCTCAGACTGAAGAATATGTCGACATGATCACCGCCGGCATCATTGACCCCGTAAAGGTCGTTCGTACGGCTCTTCAAGACGCAGCTTCGGTTGCTTCCTTGTTGATCACCACCGAAGCCACCATCGCTGAAGCGCCAAAGAAGAACGCTGGCGGCGCACCAGGCGGCATGCCAGGTGGCATGGGCGGCATGGGTGACATGGACTTCTAAGAAGTCCGTTCAACATCTTCCAATTTCAACGAGCGCGGTCCGGCAACGGGCCGCGCTTTTTGTATGTCGGTGCGAGGCAGGGTCTTTGCCAAAGGATTGATATCTACGCCAGCGCTGTAGTTTTTTAATCCCGCTCCAAATTCGCCAGAGCCGGGCCGCAAAGCTCTTTATGGAAACGGGCGACATCCCCGATAGTTAGTGGCGCGATGCCAAGAGGTGGTTCACGATTGGCTTGATTGCGACCCTACCCTTATTGATCATTCTCTATTTGATGGCGTTCAAACCTCAGAAGCAACGCCTTAGTCCGCAGAGCAAAGGGAACTGCCTCGCGCCACGACAAAACCGATCTCTTTGCAAACCCCTTCAATCCGGTTAGTGCTGAATGCGTTCGGGGAGAGAAACAAATGAAAACAATCATGCGCGGCCTGGTCCTTGTCTTGGGCCTCTTTAATCTCGTTATTGGACTGGGCTTCTTACTGCAGCCTGCCAAATTGGCTGCGGCCTTCTTTTTGTCACCAGTCGGCACTCAAGGCCTTGCCACCATTCGAGCGGATTTCACGGGCTTCTTCATTGGAGCATCCCTGTTTGCGCTTTATGGCGCTTGGAAGATGCGAGCGGATGCGTTGCTGGTGCCCATGGTCATGCTTGGCCTTGCCTTGACTGGGCGCTTTGTCAGCCTGGCGCTCGATGGCTTCGCCCCGACTGCCCCAGCCCCTATGGTCATTGAAGTAATTATGTTGGCGATTTTGTTCGCCGGCTATCGCGCATTCGAAACCGAAAGCAAGTCGGCTTGAGATTGTCCCACCCTGTCGGCTTGGACAGGCAGACGGGGGGATAGTTTCTCGTTCATCCTCACCCATCTCGGCACATGCCAATCTTGGCGTATTGACCGAGGTGGGAAAGAGATGAAACCAGAAGAGAGATACCAATTGGATTGTGCACGGGCCCGGTTCGCCTGTGATGCAGCCGCCTTTGCTTTAGGGATAAAAGCTGATTTGTTGGTGCCCGATCGGGGCACCGCGCAGCTTGCTTTTGCACGGCAGGTCGCGATGTATTTGACCCATGTTGCGTTTGGCATGAGCCTGCACCGGGTAGCTGTGGCCTTTGGCCGCGACCGTTCCACGGTGGCTTATGCCTGCCATTTGATCGAGGATCGGCGTGATGATCCAAAGGTGGATGATATGCTCGATCAACTCGAGGCTGCCCTTCGGGCTGCCCCAGCCCCACAACTTTTCCAACACCGACAAGCCGCTTAAGCCGGCGACCTGTTTAAGGCGTCACGGGCAACTTCGTGCATCCGCTGCGCCATTGCTTTGAGGCCATTGGAACGCTGTGGCGTCAGCGCGTCGCCTAAGCCTAAGGCTTCAAAGGCCGATTGCGCGTCAAGAGCCAGAATTTCGGCGGCTAGACGTCCCGAATAGAGCCTGACCAAAATCGCCAACAGCCCCTGGACGATCGCTGCGTCAGACTGGCCCCTAAATTCGACGCGGCCCGTCGCAGGCTCTGTTGCAGAGACAAGCCAAACTTGGCTGGCACAGCCGCGCACTTTGGCGATCTCAACCCGCTCACTCTCCGCAAGAGGTGGGAGTGTGCGGCCGAGGTCGATAACATAGCGATAGCGCTCCTCCCACTCTTCAAGGAAGGAGAATTCTTCGATCAATTCGTCAAGTCGTGGATCACTCATGAGCTTTCTAGCGAACCACTTTGGCCATACATTTGGCGATTTCCCCGAGAGGATGTTCGGCCAAACAGAAGGAACGTTCATAAGGTTGCTTTGTGGCTGCGTTGCACATTTGCATGTTCAACCGCGAGGAATTCACACAGCTGACGAGGCGGGGATCGCGCATCAGGGCTTCGGTGTCTTCCTTGCGGTCGACCGGCCCGCCTATGGCCGAAAGGGCAGCGAGCGAGACCATGCGATCAATTGGCGACCAGGCGCGAATAGGCTCTGCCAAAGTGATGCCGTCGCGGGTCGATTGGTTTGATAGCCGGACATTGCGCTGCAGCGAAGCTGCACGCACTTGGGTGGTTTGAGGCATCACAACCGCTTCGGGCAAGGCTGACAGAGTAATGGCAGCCTCTGTCGCAGGAACGGGGGCAACTAGCGTTCGAAGCGCGGCATTGCGGGCTTTGGAGTCTGAAGTGCTGACTTTTGCCCAAGCATATTTTTGCCAGTCATAGGCTGCTTGTTTGAAGGCATCGCCTTCCTCTTGGATCTTCGCGGCATCGGCCAGAATCGCGCGTGCCGCCAATTGGGCGGCTTGCTCACCGCCGGGCAAGCTGCGCGCAAAGGCAATCTCGCTGCGCAATTTGGTGATTAAGGCATCGCGGCCTATGCGCGCCTCCAGTTTGCGCACTTCACTTACAAATTCGTCCTGTGTCGCCGCCCAAGCAGCGCCATAGGCAACTACGCCCAAGGCCAAACGGTCTGAATTCAAGTGACGGGCAATGCGTTCGGTTGACAGTGTCAGCGCGCGGCCGGTGGTGATGGACCCAATAGTTAGGGCGTCAACATCGGCGGCATAGGCGGCATAAAGGGCTGCATGAGCGCCCAGCGTGTTGGCGCCAGCGGGAATGGCAAGGCTGGCGGGAACGCCAGGGGTGACCTGCACAGCCTTAGCGCTGGGTGCCTTGGTAGCAGGGGTCTTTTTCGCCGGTGCTTTGCGCGCAGGTGCCTTTTTGACGCTGGACTTTGTCGCGCTTGCCTTGGGACGTTGTTGCGCAGCGGCGTCCACGCTTATGGCCAGGCCTGCACTGACAAACAGGGTCGCAACGGCACATGCGAGCCACTTTTTGCTCATTTCAATCTCCTTTAGAGCGCCCCAGCGCCTGCACTTAGCACCTTATGGCAGAGCGTGTCTGAATAAATCACAACCAAGATCAGGGAAAATGTCGAAACTTCACCTCTCACGCGAACTGACGCGACTTTAGAAAGTCCATCGGTTAGAAGCGCATGTGGACGCGTCACAACACCCAGATTTGGCTGATTCTAAACTCAGCGAGAAGGCTTGGTCTGTATCGGACCAAAAGCTGAGCCCTGCGCAATGGGCCAGTGGCAGCAGTGCAACTTTAGCAGCTCTTGCTTTGGCATATGTCATCTGGCTTGCAGAACCACGCTTGATCTTTGGCCTGTCTTGCGTCGCCTTCTGCACTATGGCGGCGTTTCTGGTTACTTCTTATACCAATCAAGCACGCCAAGCTGTGATCATTCCCATTTTGTGGGCCGGGGCAGCCTTGGGGTTAGGCAGCCTTGAAGGCGGCACCAATGGCCTTGCGTTTGCCGCTGTGATTTGGCCCCTCTTGGCAGCAGGGGCTGCAGGTGTCGCGCTCATCAATGGTATTTCTGCCAGCCTGTGTGTCGCAGCGACCCTGTTGGTTCTGACGCCGCTCTTGCCCGCCTTGCCCAACCTGACTGCTAGTTCTTGGGTACCTTTGCTCCCCAAGATACTGGTGATCTGGATCAGCGCGGCTTTAGCACTTGCCATTTGTACCCGAGCTGGTGGTGTCATCCACAAAGTCCGTCAGGCTTCGCGTGATCAAGCAAAGCAGGCCCTAGATAGCCGAGATGCGGCCCAAGCGGAAACCCGGATCGCCCAAGCTGAAACCCAAGACCGTGCGAGATTTATGGCAGAGATGAGCCACGAAATTCGTACGCCACTCAATGCGATACTGGGATTTGCTGATACGATGCGTGAAGGCATCTTTGGCCCACTTCCCAAAGGCTATGAAGATTATCCAGGCCTTATCCACACCAGCGGTAGCCATTTGCTCGACCTTGTGTCCGACTTGCTGGATATCTCAAAGATTGAGGCAGGCCGATATGAGGTTCGGCTTGAAGATATTCGTCTCGACCAGTTCTTGTTTGAGGCGACCGCCTTGTCCAGTGGGGCGGCGCGCTCAGCTGGTGTCCAGATCCGCCATGAGGTTGGCCTTCCTGTGACTGTGCGCGGCGATGCGCGTGCCATGCGCCAGATTGCCTTCAACCTTTTGTCCAATGCCATTAAGTTTACGCCAAAAGATGGCACAATCACGCTGCGTATCCGTCCCGATCTGTCCAGTAATCAGGCGATTTTGGAAATTGCCGACGATGGGGCTGGCATCAGCCCGGCAGACCTTTCCCGAATTGGTCAGCCTTGGGCACAAGGGGACAACCAGAGCCGCGCCAATAGTCGTGTGGTGCGCAGTTCCGGTTTGGGCCTAGCTGTCGTCAAGCGCCTAACTGAATTACAGGGTGGGCGCTTCTGGTTGGAAAGTACCTTGGGACAAGGGACCACCGCGAAGGTCAGTTTGCCCTTTGCCAATCTAGATCAACCTACAGCTTAAAACTCTGCGGCGAAGGTAAAGGCAGCAACCAGATCGCCTACTTCGACCAAAAGGCGGGTCACGGTGCCAGAGCGGTTAGTAATCTCGATCTCAAACGTGTCGCGTGGGTCAGCATTCAGCACCGCCCGCGTCGTCGCATCTGAGAAGACAAATAAAGTTCCCGCTCTTGGTTTAGATTCGACGCGTGCGCGAGTTGCCGCAGGCCGTCGTGAAGCTGCGACATGGATGGTCGTGCCATTGCGCAAGGGCGGCGCTAAGGTCCGGCTTGGTTGAGGTGGGCCGAGCTTGGAAAGGTCTCGCAGGAATAGCCGCGCACCCGAAGCGTCGAGATCTGGTGTTTCAACTGCAAAGCTTAGGCCCTTACCGCTGGCAATTAGGCCGGCCCGTGTTGAACTGCCCGTGTCTTGTACGGCGCGCCAAATGTCTTTGCCGCCGCGATCAACCTTCCAGCTACGCACAAGACCCGCATAATTCCCCGTCAGTTGGGCGCGCCAGCCCTTATGGGCAGCAATGATGCGTTGTGCTTCGCTCTGAACTGCAGGATCGCGACAAGGCTTTGCTGCAGCAGCTGTTTTGGCCTGATCAGCAATCATATCTAAGCGCTGTGTGCTGGACCCAGACCGCAAGGCCGCGCCGCGCGCTTGGGCGGTAAAGCCAGCTAATGCGCGACGAGGGCCGCTGTCTAATAGTTTGCAACGCTCGTCGATCGCGCGCATCGCCATCCGCTCGGCATAGCTGCGCTCCAGCCCATTGACTTGGGCATGGCCCGCGATCGGCATCAAAAGGGCCAGATAAAAAATGGCTCGATAAAATGAAATCATGCGCGTTATGTACAGCGCGCTCTCTTTCACTTCGATTAAGCCAGGTGCAAACAAAGCTATGAGCAACAGCGAACTTCGCAGCGATATCTGGGTGCAAGCCTTATTGCGTACGGCGCAAAGTCATGGCGCTTCGGGCTATGTTGTGCGTCGGGGCGATGAGACGGCAGGCGCAATACTGGTGAAAGTGGCGAGCCTTGATGGCACTGCGCGATTACTAATCCCGGCGCGAGATGGGCTGGGGGAGCGTATCTATCTTGATTTAACTGGTAAAATGGCTGGACCAGATGAGCCATCCATTGATGCTTACTTGTCTAAGCGGGCCGCACAAGATCAAGATATTTGGATTGTGGAGATTGAAGACAAGTTAGGACGAAGTTTTCTGACGGAGCGTGTGGACTGATTGTTAACCCAAGTAAGATAGGGTCTCATTCTCGACTGGAGACGTTCGCATGCTTTTTCTGTTCAATGACCGCGTTCTAATGTTAACCGGCAATGCCGACGTGGTGATAAACGCAGGTATCCCGGCAGCCGCGGTTGCCCGTTATACGCTGAACGATTCCATTCTAGCAGTTCAGACCGCCATCATGGACATGCCGAACCTAGCAACAGAGGCCCCGCAAAAAGCCGCAGCTTTGGCTTGGTTGATTGCCAGCCGCAGCGACGCCAATGCGATTTTGTTCATCGCGCCGCCCAAGTGTCGGCGTCCCCAAGAAGTCGGCTTCCGCTTGGCAACGGTCTCATTGACGACACTCGGCAGCCTGAAAGCCCAACAAGATGCAGGACGATTGACTTCTGGCATCATCAACACCTCTGTCTGGCAATCTGCGGCTGCTTGAGGCGCGGGCAAGCGCTCGTATTGCTCTAAGGCCTTTAATTGTGGCGACGCCTCAGCTAGATGAGGGGTTCAAAGGCTTGAGCATTCAGGCCGTTTCTCAATTTACCCATTCGTCTTAGTCAGGCCCCGATCATGTCAGCCGAACTCGCGCGTGAAGTTAAGCGCCGTCGTACCTTTGCCATCATTTCACACCCTGACGCCGGCAAGACTACGCTGACTGAAAACCTGCTGCTGATGGGCGGTGCTATTCGCGCGGCAGGGGCTGTGCGCGCGCGTGGTGAACAGCGCCGGACGCGGTCGGACTGGATGAAAATTGAGCGCGAACGCGGCATTTCGGTTTCAGCTTCCGTGATGACGTTTGAGCATGATGATTGCATCATCAATCTCTTGGACACCCCAGGCCACGAAGACTTTTCGGAAGATACTTATCGCACGCTAACGGCAGCGGACTCTGCAGTCATGGTGTTGGACGCTGCAAAGGGTATTGAGCCACAGACGTTGAAATTGTTTGAGGTTTGTCGTCTGCGCGATATTCCCATCCTGACCTTCATCAATAAGATGGATCGGGAAGCTCAAGATCCTATGGAATTACTCGACGAGGTGGCGTCAAAATTGGCGCTTGATCCTGCACCGATCTTTTGGCCGCAAGGTTCGGGTAATCGCTTCCGTGGCATGGTCGATTTAAGAAACGACCGCTTTACCGTGTTCCGCCGCCCGCAAGTGGGCGATACCGGACCTCTGGTACATGATGAAATTGACTTGTCATCCAATGCGATCGCCGAAGTCTTGAGTCAGGCTGAGATGGACGAATTGCGTGGTTCTGCTGAGCTGGTCCAAGGCGGCTATCCTGCTTTTGATCTCGAATCTTACCGTGAAGGCCATATGACACCGGTCTTTTTTGGCTCAGCGCTTCGTCAGTTCGGCGTGCGAGAATTGTTGGATGGTCTGCGCGACTATGCGCCATCGCCGCGCGATCAAAAGGCACTCGACAAAGGCGTTGAGACCCAAGTTCAAGCGGACCGGGACGAAGTCACAGGGTTTGTCTTTAAAATCCAAGCCAATATGGACCCTGCCCACCGCGACCGGGTTGCCATGGTGCGGCTGGCGTCTGGTAAGTTCCAGCGTGGCATGCGCCTCAAGACGGGGTCGGGAAAGCAGATAGGCGTACATGCGCCATTGATGTTTGTTGGCCAAGACCGCGAGATCACCGATGAGGCTTGGGCTGGCGACGTCATTGGCGTGCCAAACCACGGCGTGCTGCGGGTCGGCGATAGTTTGTCTGAGACCGGGCAAGTGAAGTTTGCGGGCATTCCTAACTTTGCGCCAGAAATCTTGCGCCGCGCTTCGGTCAAAGACCCATTGAAGGCCAAGCATCTGAAGAAGGCGCTTGAATCTTTGGCTGAAGAAGGCGTGACCCAGCTGTTCCGGCCCCATTTCGGCTCGGACCTGATTGTGGGGGCGGTCGGTCCCTTGCAGTTTGATGTGTTGGTGGAGCGCTTAGCTGCAGAATATGGGCTGCAAGTTGTGTTCGAGACGTGTGCGTTCAATGGCGTGCGCTGGATTGCAGCCGATAGTGCGGCAGACCTTGAGCAATTTGCCGATCGCAATCGCGCTGGAATGGGCACAGATTTGGATGGGGCAGAAGTCTTCCTGGCCAAGAATGCCTGGGAGATTGGCTATGTCGCGGAAAAATTCCCGAAGATCCGATTCACCAACGTTCGTGAGCGGATGATCTAAGCCGCTTGGGCTGACACATTGGCCCGCAATCGCAAGAAACGCAGCGCCCGTTGGGCAGCTTCTGGCGGCACGTCATTGTACATGTTGCCGAGTATTTGGGCTTGTCCCATGCCGTCATTTCCCAGCACCAGCACAGCGATGGTCACAAACAAGGCGCGCTCAAAGTTTGCCGCACGGCAAACCATGGCCATGGTGTCAATATCTTTCTTTTCAAACAATAGCGCAGTTTGGAAGTAGTCCAGGCTTGTGAAGTCGCCAAAGGCAATCATGAATTTCGTGGTTTCCTGATTGCGCCACAAAGTCGGCAAATGAGCGCGGGTGAGCGCATTGGATGCCTTTTGCTTTGCGAACTCCTTTTGAACCGCCTCGAAGTCGGCAGGCAAAGTACCATTAACAACGGCGACCCGCGTTTGGGCGCGACGCATGGCGCGCTCGACCTCTTCTTCGGTAAATTCTGAATTGCGCTCAAGGATTTCGCGCCGCATCGGGCCTTCCACAATGGTGTACAGGCGGTTCAAATGCTCTGGCGAGATCACTTTGCGCTGCGCGATAGGGCGATGCAGTTCTGGGTTGTTGGCTGCTCGATCGACAATCTTGTCAAAGGTTTCGTCCGAAACTTTAGCCGTTTGGTTGCTGACCAGTGAGGCAACGACCAAATCGTTACCGTGCGAGACCAAGGCTTCTGACAATTCCTCACCCACGTCAGGTCGCTGCGTTACAACCATCTGGTGCGCATGGCCGCGGGTTTCCACCACACGGATCAAGTCATCTTGAGTCAGAGAGGTAGACCGGCGCAGAATTGGACCTGCTATGCCGATCTCTTCGTCATTCGCCATCATGACGGCGAGTGTTCGAGGCGCTTCACCGCCAGAGAAGCGTTGGGCGAGTTCTTTACGAACTTCGGTGTCGAGTTCGTAAGCGACTTTAGAGATCAAATCGCCAAAAAGCTTTGTTTCTACAGGGCTTTGATTATCTTGGGAGTCGAAAAATAGGTCTGTAACTTCATTGAGCAGCACGCGACGTTTATCGCTGGAGCTCTCGCTCGCAACCTCTAGTAGCTTAGCGTATCTTTCGCCAACTTGCATCTCAATTTCCCATTTCTACACGTGTCCTACAGGATAAGCGTAAACATTTGGTGGCCAGAATTCATCAAAATGACCGAAGTTACCCACCGGGACCACCGCTAAGGCGGGGCTCCCGATCGATATAGGAAGGGTTACGAGCGCGTTCGCGAGCAGCTTCGGTTAACGCACTCTGGCGGGATCGCGTGGTTTGCTCGGCACGAGGAGTGCCGCGGGCACCCTTGGACTTGCTAGTTGGTTTCTGTGTGGCTGGTGGAGCCTCGCCCTCGTTGGAGGACGGGGTGGACTCAGCGGGGTCATAGCTTGGGTTGGGTCGCTCGGATTTCGGTTGAGGTGCATCTGGTACGGGTACAGTTCCTGCCAGAGGGTCTTCGCGCACTTCCCCATTTGCAGCAGCTCGCTGGCGCTCTGCCTCAACAGCTTCCCATTCCCGTTGTACGGCATAGGCTGGCTGACCGGTGGCACGGGCGGAATTGATTTGGGCACGCCGCATGGCCGCTGCATCGACCATGCCATCGGAACCTCTAAATTTCGATAAATCAGAGGCTTGCTGTGGTGGGGCAGGTGCTTGCGCGGGCTGCGGTGCAGGTGTGCTGTAGGTCATCTGAGGCGCGCTTGGGGCGGCCGTGGGAGCCGCCATCGGAGTGGGGCGAGGGGGCTCGAAACCAGATTGCGGTTCTGGTGTAAAGGATACTTCTTCGGCGCGCGAGCGCGGGGTACCGCGTGCACCTGTCCGAGGCGCATTGATTTCAGATGGTGCAGCAGGGCTTTGGGTGGTTTGTGGCACAAACTCGACCCGACCAGCCGACGGCGCTGGTGGCATTGCTGGTGCCATCATAGGTGGCGGGGCAATCGGCGCGCCTTGATTGTAGGCCCGTGTGGGCTGTGGCGCACGAGAACGCGGATCTAACCAAGGGGCAGGACGAACTTCGTAATTTGCTGGGCCGTCTGCATAACGGCCTGTAGGCGTTAAGATGCCCGACCGCCGCGGCAGACCTGATTCGACGCCGGATTGCCTTACTGGGGTCAAGGATTGCGATAACGCACACATGCGAGGTGGCGGTGCCATATCCTTCTTGCGACGGCTGCTCGTGTCAACAGTCGGGGCCGTGCCGCCAAAGGACCAAGAGGCGCACATTCTGTCGCTTGTACAAGCAGTTGCGCATGTATCAGCATTTGCCGTCGGAAACTTTGAATAGGCGGCATTCTGGGCGAAACTGGGACCAGCTAGGACAAAGGCCAGCCAGAAGGCGAAATCACGCGCACGCATACATTCTCTCCTAATATAAGGAGTATCGGTGCCGTGCGCCGGTTAAGGTAGAATTAAGTTTGAATTCAAATCGCAGATTTAGGCGTTCGCAGACAAGGATTCTTTAAGTTCGAGCAGAGCAAGCCATTCATCTTCATGGGATTGCAATTGCGCCCGGGCCTGGACCACGTCCGTTGACGTCTTTTCAAATCGAGTTGGATCACGGCTGTAAAGATTAGGATCGTTTAGGGCT
>CALRLV020000035.1:0-13356 GCA_943368895.1 Ferrovibrio terrae | reverse complement strand
CCGCCCCCGCCGCCGCCAGCCTTGGTTGCTGGCGTGGACTATCCATCTGCTACGTCGCGCGAATATACGCGCAGCTGGGGCTTGGCGGGCATAAAGACAATTAAGGCTTGGGAGTATGGCGCGACTGGCGCAGGCATTCGGGTTGGGGTTGTCGACACGGGTATTGATCTTGACCAGATCGACTTGAAGAATAACATCTCGCCCCTGTCGCGGGACATGGAAATCGGTCGGCCCAATCAGACCATCGCTGCTGAAGAGCGCCATGGAACCCGCGTATCCGGCGTTATCGCGCATGAGTTTAATGGATCAGGCACTGTAGGCGTCGCGTTTAAGTCTACCATCATCAGCTATCGCGCTGACCGTGAGGGTACGTGCGAAGAGACGGGGACCGACAAAGGCTGTAAGCTGCCAGAAACCAATATCGCGCGCGGTGTTGATGCCGCAATTGCTGATGGCGTGCGTGTTATCAATCTGTCCCTAGGTGGGTCGACCTCAACGGGTTCTAGCCTAAACGCGGCATTATTGCGCGCGACAAATGCTGGGATCGTAGTCGTTGCCTCAGCGGGTAATGACGCGACCGCAGACCCAGAATTCCCAGCACAATTGTCGATCGATCCGCGCTTTAAAGGTTTGATCATTGCGGCGGGTTCAACCGATACTGCAGAGGCGTTATCCACCTTCAGCGCGAAGGCTGGCGTCGCGCGGACCAATTATCTCGTGGCTCCAGGGACCGACATCATCGCAGATTGCGATACGACGTCGTGCTGGCGTTTATCGGGCACCTCATTTTCCGCGCCGCATATCAGTGGCTCTTTGGCGCTCTTGTTCCAAGCCTTCCCCAATCTGACGGGTGCGCAGGCAGTTGATATTCTCTACCGCACCGCACGCGACCTCGGCACAACCGGGACGGACGATACATTTGGACGCGGCATTATCGATCTAGAACGTGCCTTCTCCCCACTTGGCGCAACGGCGACCAGTAGCTCATCGGGCGAAGCAGTGCGGGTTGATTTGTTTGATGGCGAAGCAGGCCAAGCCTTTGGCGATGCCTTTATGCAGGATGGACTCTCAACCGCCGTATTGGACGAGTACCAGCGCCCCTTCAATGTCTCGCTGGGCTACCGCCTGCGGCCGCAAGCAAATTTAGGCTTTACGGCTGAAACCTATGCCTCGGAGCCGCAACAAACCGCGCAAATTGGCGACAGTCTCTTGAGCTTCACCAAGCGCGCACCGGCGAGTGAGGCTTGGGGCGGACTAGATGACCGCCTAGTTGCGCAAACCCCAATGGTACGGGCCTTGATGCCCGTTTCGGGCGCACCATGGGGCGGAAAGCTAGCCATTTCTCTGGCGCAAACCGATGCTGGTTCGGCTACCCGTCCCTATGGACTGGCCGGAGATGCCGCAGGCGGCGGGACCCAATTCGGCCTGATGGGATTAGGTCAATTCCAATCTTTCCAAGGTTTGGTTTTAAGCAAGGATGGCTTCAGCCTGCATGCGTTCAATGCTTCGGGTGGCTTTGATCGATTGCGCGGTTTAGCAGCGACACGCCAATCTGCCTCTCTGGTACAATTGGCACATCAAAGCCCGCGCATCACGAGTGTCCTTGAGATGGGCAGTCTGGCCGAGCGCGGCAGCTTTTTGGGATCGCGTTGGAGTGATGGTGCTTGGCTTGCCGAAGATCAGCGCCCCGATGACACCCGCGCCCAAAGCCGGTTCGTCGGCCTGCAATTTGACTTTGCCCTCACGGACCGCGCCAGCCTGACGGCTCGGGCTCAAGGTGCCCGCATGGCTGATATATCTGGCAATAAAGCGTTTGCGCCGGGTGCGCCGATTTATGCGAGTGCAGCGTCTTTGACCTATGCGCAGGAGTTGCGCAACGGCTGGTGGCGCTTGGGTCTTGAACAGCCCTTACGCGTGGAACAGGGCAGCCTGCGCTACCGTTTAGCCGACCCTTACCTCACCTGGGGCAGCGCCCAGACTTGGTCAGAGCGCCACATTGATGTGACACCGACAGGACGGGAATTGCGTTTGACCGCCAGCCGCGACTGGCTGTTAGGTGGAGCGTCTGAAACTGCAGCTTGGTTCGGGGTTGAGCTGACCCACATCTATCAACCCAATCATATCGCAGGTGCAGATGGGGAGACCTTGATGCGGGTGCGGGCCTCGACGCGGTTCTAGAACCGTGGATTTGTTAGCCCGATTGCACACCAACTAACAGTCATCGGGCTTCCAAAATTCGCAAGAGACCGTTATGTCTGTGCCTATAGGGCCCTTAAGTGCAGGGGCCCGCGACCCCTTGCCCGGCCGTCGCGCCGGGCGATTTTGTATCTGGAGGCCAGAAATCATGTACGAGATCTTGATGCCCAAAGCCACTGCCGTGTGGTTGATCGACAATACCGGCCTGACATTCGACCAGATCGCAGCTTTCTGCGGCCTGCATCCGCTGGAAGTCAAAGGGATTGCCGACGGCGATGTCGCGACCGGCGTGCGTGGCTTGGACCCGATCGCCAATTCGCAACTGTCGCGTGAAGAAATCGCCCGCGGCGAAGCAGATCCAACCCATAAGATCAAGCCATTGGAAGGTCGCAAGCTGGACTTGCCACCCGTGAAGAAGCGCGGCGGGCGTTATACGCCTGTATCGCGTCGCCAAGATCGCCCAGACGCGATTGCATGGTTCTTACGCTATCACCCGGAAATCACCGACGCCCAAATGGGCAAGCTGATCGGCACCACCAAGTCGACCATCGAAAGCGTCCGTAGCCGCACACATTGGAACAGCGCACAAATCAAACCCGTTGATCCCGTCACCATCGGTTTGTGCACACAGATCGAGCTGGACGCTTTGGTCAAAGCTTCCTCCTCACGTCGCGCAAAAGCAGCAGCTGAAGCCGGCATCATCGACCCGGAAGAGGGGCCAAGCTTGCAGCCAGCTTCGAAGCCGAGCTTCTATGTCGATGAGAGCGAATACTGATCGTTTAACGCTTCGACCCTACCAGTTTAGAATGAGCCCTTCCCTTTCATTAGGGGAGGGCTTTTTCATTAGATCTTCTGGTTCTGATTGGTGACCCTCTTGTCGCCCCCTTGCACCGGTGATGCCCAGGGCGGGCGCGCCTTGACGAGGGGAGTGGCCTCTGGTCCTAAGCCACGCACGACAGCATGTGTGATCCATGGCGTCGGGGTGGAGCCCAGCTTCACCTCCAAATCCCATTGCACGCAGGATCGCCCGACACAGCGGAGGCCATGGGTTTGCGGCTTGTCAAAAGCAACGCCACCTGCTTGCCCATCGGTCCCGCCAGCTAAGGCGCGCACGTGCGCTTCTTTCGGAATGGCAAGGACAATTTCATCGGCCCCCGGTGCCACCACGCGAAGCTTTAGAGTGCGGCCCTCTGCCGTCTTGGTTTCCGAGAGGACGTCGATGCGTGCTGGCACTGGGGCACCACTGGGTATGGGTGCTGGAGCATGAACGCGTGTGCCATCATTGTATTTCAGCGGGCCGAGTTTAAAGGGGGCAATTGCTTGCATGCTACTCGGTGCCGTATCATCACTTGGGCCTAAAACCCAGGCAGTCTCGGTTTCGCCATCATGCCAATGCTGGACATTCAAAGGCCCAGGTATGTCGGGTGAATAGGCTGGAGCAGAAGCGGCCCACACCAAGGAAATGCCGACCATTGCTAAGGTCAGGAAAGTTATGCCCGCCATTTTCGTGTCGGATTGCCAAACGGGCACCAGCATACACAGCATCAGAAGGGCACCTAAGGCTCCAAAAGCCCAACCTAAGCCGAAACCTAGGCCGACTTCGGCAAAGTCTAAGGCTGGCAGTATAAAGATCATTAGGACAAGTGCAGAGGTCAGACCAAAAGTCGTCATTACCAATCTGCCTTCCTTCTTCATTCCAGTCAGCAGGAAACCCAGCCCGGCCAGTCCGGCGGCAGGGGCTGCTAGGATCATGCTGCCCGGCGAGACGATAGCGAGGCCTAAGAACAAGCCCGTTACCCAGACCCAAGCTCCAGCAAGGACGCGTGTGGCATTGATCCCACGGCAGAGCCATAGCGCAAGCAGGGCCCCCAAAAGCCCGCTGCTATAGATCAAAGCCCGTCCTGCCATTGGCGTAGCAAACCACCATTGGCTCTCGACCCGCATCTGGTCGATCAACCAAAGCGCGCCAAAGCCAACACCGCCTGCAATAATGAGCGCTACCAGAGGCGCAGCTAAGGCCCGCACGGCACCCTTTGGCCCATTTCGTACAAAGGCATACAACGCCGCCAGCAGCCCGAAGCCAAGTAAAACGTATCCCGCAGCAACGGGCAGAACCAAGATGCCGCGACCTAAAATGTCGGAGTAGATAACCTGCGCCTCGGGCGTATCGGCGCTGGGTTTAGCTGCCAAATAACCTTCCAAGGCCACCAAAGCTGCACCACCCATATGCCCAACGCTAGCGTGCTCAAGATAGGCGAGAGAGTCTCGGGGGGTATGATAGCGGGCAACAGGGTTGATGAAGGCAAAATTGACCACATCATAGCCTCTGCCCAAGAACTCGGTCGCATCGGTATCGTTTGGCAACGTGCGATAAATGTCGGCAGCCATAGAATTTGCAATGATCTGCACTGGCATCGCGGTTAGGGCAGCAATATCGCGGCCATTGGGCATACTGGTTTGGAACATGATAGCTGGGCCGCCTGTGCCACGCGCTTCCATATTAATGGCAAAGGCGACATCCCCGGCCCAAGGGTCTTTACGCACAAATGAATTCGCCCCCAAAAGCCCTACTTCTTCGCCATCAGTGATCAGGAAGATCACGGGCTTTGTAAGTTTGCGACCGGCCAAACGTGCAGCGATCTCTAAGGTCGCAGCCACGCCGGCACCGTCATCGCCCGCGCCGGGTCCTGCGGGTACAGAATCGTAGTGCGCGGCGATTAAGGCAGCCCCACCGCCTGCAGGACCTGCGCGGAACACTATGTTGCGAACCCGCGCGCAGCTCATGCCACCAAAACGCTTCGAACCTCGACACGCAAAATCATCGCGCACGTCTGGTGTGTATCCCAAGGTTTTGATCTCGCTCAGGATACGCTCACGCACCAGATCATTGGTTGGGGAATCGACTGGATGAGGTCGCTCATCCCCTAAGATGCGCGTGAGGCGACCAATGGCTGCCTTGGTGCTAAATCTGGTCGAATTGAGTGTATTGGAAATGTCTGGCGGTGCCGTTGCAACGCCTTTGAAGCAAAACATAATCAGAAGCGCGGCCATCATGATCAAGATGGCGGGCACTTTATGGTTTGGTTTCGAAGCTTGGGTCATGCCCTACTCAATCACGAGACTGTGAAGTTGGAAAGCGGCACTAACGAGTTTGCCCGAGAAGCGCATCACTCAGGCGAAGCTATTGCCGACGCTCGAGAAGTAGTCTTGGATAAGCATGTCCGGGGGCGGACACGACAGTGGGGGCCAAATGGGGCGGGTTCAATCTTGGTTATCGCGTGCCCATCCGGCGGCCTTTATCGCCTATGGCGGTCTCGTCGCCTTTTGCGCCTATTTCTCGATGTTTGCGTTCCGCAAACCGTTTTCGGCGGCGACTTATGAAGATGTAGCGGGCTGGGGCTTCGTACTTGATTACAAAGTCGCTTTGGTGATCGCTCAAGTGCTGGGTTATGCAGTTTCTAAATTCATTGGCATCAAGATTATCGCAGAATTAGATGGGGCCAAGCGCGGACTGGCCATTTTGGCGCTCATCGGCTTTTCCTGGTTTGCCCTTATTCTTTTCGCCATTGTTCCTGCACCTTGGAATGTCGCAGCCTTGTTTCTCAATGGCCTGCCGCTTGGTTTGATCTGGGGCTTGGTGTTCAGCTTTTTAGAAGGGCGCAGAACATCAGAGGCGCTGGGTGCGATCTTATGTGTCAGTTTCATCGTATCGTCCGGCATTGTGAAAACTGTCGGCAGCCTTTTGATGAGCGAGTTTGCCATCAGCCCTTTCTGGATGCCGGCAGCTGCAGGTGCCATCTTCTTCCCGCTGCTATTTCTTGCTGTATGGGGCCTGTCGCTATTGCCGCCGCCTTCTGCGGAAGATCAGGCGGAGCGCGTGCGCCGAGAACCGATGCAGCCAAAAGAGCGCAATGGCTTCATGTTGGCCTATGCACCCGGGCTCATCCTTTTGGTCGGCGCCTATGTTTTCTTGACCGCGTTTCGCGATTTCCGAGATAATTTCGCGGCTGAAATTTGGCGCGACCTTGGGCAGGCCAATGGCGCGGCGATTTTTACCTTATCGGAACTGCCTGTTGCCGTTGTTGCCTTGGCGATTCTCGCCTCCTTGATGGTGATCAAGGACAATCGGATCGCTTTTCTGGTCGTGCACGGAATTTTGGCCGCAGGCTTTGCCTGTATCGGCTTGTCGACTTTGGCATTTCAAGCGGGGTTAATCGGCCCCATTCCTTGGATGATTTTGGTCGGTGCAGGGCTCTATGCCGCCTATACGCCGTTTAATACCGTCCTATTTGACCGGTTAGTCGCCGCCAGTGGCCGCATCGCGACAGCCGGGTTTCTAATTTATGTCGCTGATTCTGTTGGCTATATCGGAAGTATCAGCCTGTTGTTGACCAAAAATCTGGGCAATATCCAATTGGCTTGGGTGCCGTTTTTCATTCAAGCCGCCTATGCCGTGGGCTTGATTGGCTTCCTCGGCATCTGCGCTTCTGCGGTATATTTTCGCAAACGCCTGGCGCGGTGAGGCACCAAAGCGCGCTTAGCGCCGCTTGATGCATCCAGAATATCTGAGAAAAAATGGAGCGGGCGATGAGATTCGAACTCACGACATCCACCTTGGGGCAATGATGGCCGCTTGGCCAATCGCAGGCTAGAGCGGAGTTCAAACTCAACCCGCCTGTCGTCGCTGACCTATAGCTATGATGCCAACGACAATATCACCGCCATCACCGATACGCTCGATGCCACCAAGACACGCGCCTATAGCTATGACGTCATTGACCGGCTCACCCGCACCACGGGCACATTGACGGGCACGGCTGCAGGCACCTATGGCCGGGAAGACTTTACCTATGACAAGAATGGCAATCGCCTGAAGGTGGAGCGTCGGGCCACAGCCACAGCGCTAACCCCGGTTGAGACCGACACCTACACTATCGCCACAGGCACCAACCGCTTGCGCAGCATCGCCAATACAAGCGGCACGCGCCTCTTCAGCCATGATGGGCGCGGTAATCAGATCACCGAGCAGTTCCCGGGCGGGGTCACGGTCACCGTTGCTTATGATGGCCATGCCCGTCTGACGCGCTACCGCAATGGTGGGGCAAGCCAGACCATGCTCTATAATGGGATGGATGAGCGGATACAGGTGGTCACCACGCCTGCCATCGGGGCGGCTGATACCCGCCTCTATCTCTACGATCTCGATCACCGCATTGTGGGTGAATATGGGGCTACAGGCACCGCTGACATCAAGGCTGAATATATCTGGCTGATGCCCGAAGTGGGGGCAACAGGGCCAACAGGCGGGGATGATGGCTTGGGTGGTTATATGCCGCTGGCCACGGCTGTCGGCCAAGCAGGTGTGCTCAATTGGCTCCACGCCCACCATCACGGCGCGCCAATCCTCACCACCAATGCGGCTGGCACCGTGGTCCCCTATCCGGCCCACGCGGTACTGGGCTTCCCCGGCCAATTTGCCAACTCCCAGCAGCTTGCCGGCGCGCAGCATTACTACAACCGCTACCGCGATTATGACGTCAACACAGGACGCTACATCCAAGCCGACCCGATTGGGCTGGCGGGCGATGATAATCCTTATGCTTATGCGGGTGGGAATCCACTTAGATATTTCGATCCCTTGGGTCTGGATGCTGTTGTACTAAACGATACTTTTGGAGGGCGTGGATATTATCGAGCCGATCATCAGGCAATCTTGATTGGGAACGATCAAGCCGGCTGGTCTTACTTCTCCAAAGACGGTGCAGTTGGAGACTTCTTTGGTAAGCCTCCACCTTTTGGGCTTACGCTGCCGAGTGGGCGGGAAACATTTCCAACGCTACGGGATGCAATGGCATCACCGACGTTATCTCGTTATGAGAGGGCCGTAAGGATCAAGGCCACACCCTTAGAGGATGCGAGAATGAAAAGAGCCGCGTGGTATGCTTTATCGCGCAAGTATAACTTTTTGTTCGATAATTGTGGTAACCTAGTACGTGAAGCGCTGACCGCAGGTGGGTTTCAAATTAACTTCGGAAACTTCCCAAACCCTGCTTGGCAGGGTCTCAACAGCGCCTTTGGAAGACCGATCACTGTGCTGCGAAATGAGCCGCCTGGAACAACACCTAATCCAAGATGAGATCGCTCGCTGTTAACGAAAAATGACCTAGAAGCGATTAATACGTAAAATAGATGAGAGGCTGACAACTCACTTTGAAGGAAAATCGGTAATGGAACGCCTAAAATTTGAACCTTGGTGGCTGATTGTGTCATACCTGATGATGATTATAGGGGTTTTATCGTCTGTCATCCGCGGCTTGTTAAGTCCAGATTTTAGTTATGAAACTTTATTTATGGCGGTTGTTTTCTCAACAGCAGCTCCGCTGGCTCTAGCACATATGGTCCGATTGAAGTGGTGGGTTAGAGGATTACTTGCGGTATTCACTGTTCCTGCGGCAGTATTGCTGGCTTCAAATTGTGCCAGCTGGGGAAGTACAATTAGGTGGCCAAATGGCAATCCAATGTACGACACTTCTGTTAACTCAACAGCGGCACAAGAAGGTGCTTTAAGTGGATTTTTAGGCATTTTGCTGTCAGTCCTAATAACAATAGTTTGGGTTACAGTCGATGCTTGGCTTTCGAAGCGTACATCAGAGAAATTACGATTGAACTTTAAGGCAGAAGAACTCACTACTTCTTGATCACCGCATCGTGGGTGAATATGGGCCAACAGGCGGGGATGATGGCTTGGGTGGCTATATGCCGCTGGCCACCGCCGTCGGCCAAGCTGGCACGCTCAACTGGCTCCACACCCACCATCACGGCGCGCCCATCCTCACCACCAATGCTGCAGGCACCGTGGTCCCATATCCGGCCCACGCGGTGCTGGGCTTCCCCGGCCAATTTGCCAACTCCCAACGGCTTGCGGGTGCACAGCACTATTACAACCGCTACCGCGATTATGACGTCAACACTGGACGCTACATCCAAGCCGACCCAATTGGGCTGGCGGGGGATGATAATCCTTATGCTTATGCGGGCGGGAACCCGCTGCGGTATATGGATCCAAGCGGGGAATATGCGCAGTTCATAATCGGTGCAGGAATTGGTCTTGCAACCGAGTATCTCACAAATCCTTGTGCCACAGCCAAAGACCTTGTCCTCGCTGCTGCATGGGGCGGGATTGGGGGCGGCGTTGGAAAGTTAGCGCTCTTGCGCCACGGCCCTAGAGCGCTGACCCGCGAAATTGGTCGTGAATGGTCTCACGCCATTCCGAAAGCATCTGTAAAGAAAGCTGGCGCTATATTCGACCCATGGACAAAAGGCAGGTTTAGTAAGTTCATGAATCGGCGGGGCGGTTTTAACGGAAGCTGGGCAACACCTGAGCGGCACTTCAAGCATGATCCAAGTCGCTGGCCCATAGGTTGGCAAGCTATGGGAGAACGATTGCCAAAAGCGTTTCAAATCCTTGACCGCATCCCAGATTGGATGAAGGCGTCCACAGCATCAGGACTTGCAGGCAGTCGATTTAGTGGGGGCCCCGGTTGTGGCTGTCAATAAATCAATTTTGTTAGCTAAGCGCATTTTGTCGCTTCCCAACGACTTTCTTTGCATACTTGGAGGTGAAGGCGCTTGGCAATTGTGTCATCCAACTGAGGCAGTGATCGAATATTTTCTTGGTTCTCGAAAGCCGTCGGACGCAACCAAAATTCGAGACCAACTCGCTCAACCATTTCTCCAGCGCACTTACAATCAAGGACGCATAAGCCCGATCTATCATTATATGCTGGACCCTGACAGTTTGCTTGAAGGCGAGGAATATCGGGATAGTCTTTTCCAAGTTGAAATGCAGGTAGATGGTAAAAAGCAGCGCTCGCATGTCACCTTCTTTCAGGGTAGGCTCTTTTCCGTTGAATTGCCCAAGCCACTGAAATTTTATGAAGGCAAGTGCATTGTCTTTGGCGATGTCAAACTAGGGAAAACCTCCCAATCGATCACGCGAGCTATTGATAGGCTCGAACACGGTCTTGATGATGAAGTCTAACTCAAGGGCTATCGGCTTTTTAAGCCTATGACCATGGAGGCCCACTGGCCACCGCTGTCGGCCAAGCTGGCACACTCAATTGGCTGCACACCCACCATCACGGTGCACCGATCCTGACGACCAATGCTGCTGGCACAATCGTGCGATAACTTGTTCCACCGAACGTCTGCTTACCGACCCCAATCAGCCCAAACCAGACCTTCCGCAATCGGCCAAGTTCTGCCGAAAAGCAGCCTGTCCGAGGTGCGCCAGAGGTGAATGCTTGGGCTCCGGCATTCGAAAGATGGTTGACTAGGTACCTTTATGAAGGAGCAGTACCCATACAGTTTCGATGTCAGCCAACTGGGGGAAACAACATAGGTCTCTGTGGTGCCATTTGCGGGTTCCTATTGGCCTTTGACATTCCAACTTAGCGAATTTGTCACAACTCTCGGCTGGATTGAAGTTTGTTCGGTGCAAGCGGTTAAAGGTGCAACGCACTGAGTCATTTACATCTGCCGACGCGGTGTCAGTTTTCGGGGGGCGGCCGTCCGCTGGCGCGCATCGCCTTTCACGATAGCGGCACGCACCTGGCGAAAGCTTACAAGCCTCGAGTTTACTTATTGACCAGGGATGCCTTGCAGCACTCAAGAAATGCTTTGGCGAGCCTCGAAGGTGTCGGATCTGCGGTTACGAAGGCATAGTCTTGGCGAATGTCAGGCAAGAATGGGCGGAGCACGATCTGATCTCGAACATAGGCACTGGCAAGGGCGTGGTTGACTATTGCGACGCCAACACCACGAGCGGCCAAAGCACAGGCGCTGCCGATTGTGTGCGTTTCGACTAGGACAGTTGGCACAACGCCAGCAGTCGCAAAAGCGGCTTCGACTTGCGCTCGGGAACTGCTTCCCAACCCTAGTAGAATGAGCGGAACGTTGCGCAATGCGACCGCATCAACGCTTTTGGCCTTCGCTAGTTCATGCTGGGCTGGGATCACGCAGGTTGTCCCGCATTCCAAAATGGACTCGGCGTTCAAATCAGATCTTTCTAGTGGCAGTTTAACAAAGCCAGCATCGACCGCGCGCGATGCAATCATGGCCTTAACCGTATCAACACCGCCTGAATCAAGTGTCAGGCGAACTTTGGGATAGAGCTTTAAAAAGTCTGCCGCGATTTCCGACAAAAACCCTTCAAGCAGGCTTGGGGGGGCCACAATGCGCAATTGGCCCGACCGGAATTCGGCAATATCGCTGGCCAAGATCCTGACCCGGGCCATATTGTCGAGAGCCCTGACAACCTCATCATAGAGCAGGAGCCCATCTGGGCTGAGGGTGAGGCGACCCTTGTCCCGATGGAAGAGCTCGAAGCCAACATCTTGTTCAAATTGGGCGATCAAACGACTTGCGGCAGGCTGACTAAGTCCTGCCTTCTTTGCGGCAGATGTGACAGAGCCCATGCGTACGACTTCGCGGAAAATTTCCATGGCCCGCGGATTGAAATTCTTGGCCGTTCGGGTGGCGAGTGCCTTGCCCATTTAGCTTTCTTTGCCACGAACGAAGGGCAATAAAATGTGTGATGGTGTTTCGGGACCAAAGTGCACTGCATTTGTTGCCACAATGGGCTCTGGTCCTACGAGGCCTGCGGGATGGCCTGTGTTGGGGTTCACATCAAAATGCGGGAAATTGCTGCTGGATACATCAAGCCGGATGCGATGACCCCTGACAAACAAATTGCTTGTCGGGAAAATCGTCACTTCAATTGGATAGACTTCCATCGGCGTCATAAGTTCAGCTTTTTCACATGAGTTGCGAAACCTCAGCCTCAGAATGCCATGACTTAAATTCATTGCATAGCCGTCTGGATAGTCTTGATTGGGCGGATAAACATCCACAAGCTTGAGGCAAATATCGGTATCGACAGCGCTTGAAGATATCCAAAGCTTGGCCGTGATTGGACCAGTGACCTCATGGTCATGTTCTAAGGTCTCTGTTTGGAATGTGGCAATGGACCGACTTGGCGACTGACCCTGATCAAAGGCACCTGCCTCCATAACTGGCGCTCCGGATGCAATCGCACCGCCACGCGTGGCCACAGGACTTTTAGGATCATGAATCCAGTCGATGGAGCCGCTTTGAGCGCTTGGCTCAAGGCTTAGGATGTTCTCTTTTGTCAGATAGAGTGGGGTCGCCACAGCGTCTGGGATCGGCCAGGTTGGCTCATTGCGCCACTTACCGCCGTGGTCCAATTTTCCTGCCTTTGTCTTGAGCCCTGTACCGCCGCCCATGACAAAGACTTGCACCAGATTATTTGTTGATCGGGCTTCAACTGGGGCAGATAGATGGTGATCGAACCAATCAAGCCTGAGTTCGTCATAGCCATTTGCAATATTGCCATCCAATGGGGCTGCCGGGCCAAAATCAACATCGCCTGCATGAGTCACAGAGCGCTGCCCATGTGTCCAAGGGCCGAGGATCATTTGATACGGCCCTTTCTTAAGCTTCGATAAGCCTTCAAAATTCTCGATCGTTGTCAAAGAATAGGGATCGTACCAACTGCAGATGAACATGGTTGGCGCATCGGAGAATCCTTGATAATGGCCCGCCGCGTAGAGACCCTGCCTGCGCCAAAAATCGGAAAAGGTTTCATTGCGCCAAAGCTCCAACACATAGCTCTCATATTCGGGTGCCATGGCGAGAGGAGATTGACCTTCCGACCAAGGATTGATGCCGATCCAGTCTCTGATGTTTTGAGCCTCTAGATTGGCCCGGCGTACCGGATCGTTTAGCGTTGCTGGTGACAGGCGTGCATGGGTCATGGCCCAGGTGAGTTGTTTAAGCTCAAACGCGCCACCCTGGCGAATGCCACTTTTCCAAGCGTTTGAGAATCCACCCGAATCCCAAACCATCGCAGCCAACCCTTCAGGGTTGAGTGAAGCGAGTGCGGCCTGAACGTGGGCACCGTATGACAAACCTAATGTCGCGACTTTTCCGTTGCACCACTCTTGCGCCAAAAGCCATTTCAGCGTGTCCTCGCCATCGTCGCCTTCATTCACATATTTCGAGAAAACGCCTTCCGAGCCATTTCTTCCCCGGCAGTCCTGCAACACATAGACATAACCCTTGCTTGCAAACCAACGAGCA
>CALRLV020000034.1:0-13376 GCA_943368895.1 Ferrovibrio terrae | reverse complement strand
GCTGTCGAGGTGAAACCTGGGTCGTAAGTAAAAGCACCCGTCTCTGCATAGAGTTTACGGATATCGATCACATCAGGGCCGGTCGCACCGCCATAAATTGGCAAGTCAATCATCTTGCCTTCGAAATCAAGTTTAGCGGTACCCTTTGGTTCTGCTTTGCTTTCCATATTCATGCCCTCTTGTGTTTTGCTCGTAACCACAGTTTCCACGACAGAAGTTTACATCACGTCTCCAAGACGCGCTAAGCTTTCATCTCTGCCTAATAGCTCTAAGGCGATTGCCAAATCTGGTGCCGGAAGGCCACCCGTCAGTGCAGCGCGCAAGGGTGGTCCTATTTTCCCAAAGCCAATGCCCTCAGCTTCAGCAAATTTATCCAATGCGGCTTTGATGTCAGTATGCTGCCAAGTCTCGACATTCGCCAAGATCGGCTGCAGGCGGCCAAGGCGTGCGATGGCTTCTTCAGACAGCGTCTTTTGTGTCTTTTCATCACGTGGCAGCGGCCGCTGCGCGAGGATAAAGCCAAACTGGTCGTAAAGTTCTGGCAAGGTCTTAGCACGGTCTTTCAGATGCGCCACGGCAGCGGCGAGTTCGGCGTCGGACTTTGAAATCTCGGGTTGGCCTGCCCGCTCGGCGTGCTCCCGCATCAGTGTCACCAAACGCTCGTCATCCGCCAAGCGCATGAAATGGGCATTCACGCTGCCCATTTTGGCAAAGTCCAAGCGCGAGGGGCTCTTGCCTAGGCCTTCGAGGTCAAACAGCTCCAAGGCTTCTTCGGTGCTGACGATATCCAAATCACCTTTGGACCAGCCAAGGCGCAGCAAATAAGCGCGCATGGCTTCAGGAAGGTAGCCCATGTCGCGATATTCTTCGACGCCCAAGGCGCCATGGCGCTTCGACAACTTTTTGCCGTCATCACCATGAATCAACGGGATATGGGCATAGGTTGGGACCTGCCAGCCAAAGGCGTGGATCAAGGCCGTCTGGCGTGCGGCATTGGTCAGATGATCATCACCTCGGATCACATGGGTGACGCCCATATCATGATCATCCACCACAACGGCCAACATATAGGTTGGCGTCTGGTCGGAGCGGAGCAGGATGAAATCATCAATCTCGCGCCCGGCAGTCGTCACAACCCCTTGCACCTTATCGTGCACGCGGATGAACTCATTCTCGCTGGGTGCACGCAACCGAGTCACAAAGGATGCGCCCGTCGGAGGGGTTGCGTAATCGGGATTGCGCCAAGGCGAACGGAAGGCGAGGCCTCCTGCTCTAGCCGCGTCCTTGAGAGCTGTTTCTTCTTCACCGCTTAAATAGCATCGGTACGCTTTGCCAGCTGCAACAAGGCTTTCGGCGGCTTCTTTGTGACGACCAGCGCGGGCGAATTGAAACAAGGGCGGGCCATCGGCTTCTAAGCCCAACCAAGTAAGTCCATCGAGAATCGCTTGCACAGCTGCGTCGGTCGAGCGCTCGCGATCGGTATCCTCAATCCGCAAAAGATATTTGCCACCTGCTTTTCGTGCATAAAGCCAGTTGAATAATGCCGTTCTTGCCCCTCCAATATGGAGGTAGCCCGTCGGCGAAGGCGCAAACCGCGTCACAACATCCCGGCCAGTGGCTTCGTGTGTGTGGACTGTCGTTTCGGTAGGAGCATGCATGATGGCTTGGGCTTCTGAAAAAGAGGCAAATCAAAGGACGGAACAGGCCAATCAACTTGGCCTCCGCCGCCTCATAACACGCCACCGTGAAGGTGAAAGTGATCTACGCACTTGGATGCAGGATCGGTTACAGGAAATTCGCGATCATGACCGTGATCGACTGGTTTTGTGGCTGCCGGTCGGCTTTGCCTTTGGCGCTGGGGCCACGTGTTCGGTGCACGCAGATGATCCCGCTTTTGTGTGGGTGATCCTGACATTTCTGGCACTCTGCCTTTGGCTTGGCTGTAGCTTGATGGCGCAACGCTGCTCTGATCAGCGCCGCGCGAAAGCGATTTACGCGCTGGGTCTTATCAGTCTCTTTGCCGCCGCGTGTCTTGGCGGGGGAGCCTCAGGGCTATTGCGGGCAGAAGCAGCCAAAGCGCCGCGCGTTTCTGATGTCAAAACGCCCTTCATTGTCATAGGCTATGTGGAGCAAATTGACCGTAACCAGCGCGGGACTTGGCGCGCCAAGATCTTGGTCGAAAGCCTTTCCCACACGCGCTTGGAAGCACAGCCTAAATCAGTCCGGATGGCGCTCGCCCAAGACGAACCGCCAAAGCCCGGGCAGAAAGTCAGGTGCCAAGCGATTTTGAGGCCGCCACCTGGACCGGTTGTCCCCGGTGCTTATGACCACGCAAGGCGGGCTTGGTTCCAAGGATTGGGCGGGGTTGGTTATGCCCTTAGGCCCTGCACCGTGCTTGAGGCATCCCCGCCTTTGACTCAATCCATCCAATTTCGATTGGCGCTTTGGCGCGCCCAAGCCGCGCGCTCAATTGTGGAAGCAACAGATAGCGATGGCAGTGGATTTCTGGCAGCAGTGACCACAGGCGACCGCGCTTGGTTGAGTGAGGCAGATGTTGAAGCCTTGCAGGCGTCTGGCCTGTCGCATGTGATTTCGGTCTCTGGCCTGCATGTCGGCTTATTGGGCGGGCTCATCTATCTGGTGATTTGGAAGCTTGCCGCTTTGGTGCCCGCACTCTCACTACGACTTGATGCGCGCAAGATCGCGGCTGTCATCGCCCTTTGTGGAACCGGAGCTTATTGCATCTTTACTGGGGCAGAGGCCCCAGCCGTGCGGGCCTTCATAATGTCGGCCATTGCCTTTGGCGCGATCTTGTTGAACCGCAAGGCCATTTCGATGCGCGGACTGGCCATCGCAGCAATCTGTGTGCTGGTGGCTCTACCTGAAAGCGCCATAGACCCTGGCTTCCAGATGAGCTTCTTAGCGACGGCCGCCTTGGTCGCCTTGTGGGAAATCTGGGAGCGGCGGCGCGAAGGCGCGCCAGAGCTTGGCCCGTTGCAGCGCGCTGCGATGTGGCTGGGCGGGGCAGCCGCAACCAGCGTGGTGGCTGGCCTTGCCACAGCCCCCATTTCGGCTGCGACCTTTGGACGGGTGTCAATCTGGTCGCTGCCTGCAAACTTGTTGGCGGCCCCAATTCTCGATTTTTGGGTCGCACCCTTCTCAGCCATCGCGGCAAGCCTTGCCCCATTTGGGCTGGACAATTGGGCTTGGCAGTTGGCGGCAGGCGGATTGAGTATCACACTCAAGATCGCGCATTGGATCGCGGCCTTGCCTGGCGCGAACGCAAGTATCGCTTGGACAAACTCAACAGCCCCCTTAATCCTGATCGTTGCAATCTTATGGCTGACGCTCTGGCGATCTTGGTTACGGCTTGTGGCAATCGTTGCTGGCATAGCAGGATTGGCAATCTGGGCTTTCAGTCCCAAGCCGGTTGCGTGGCTTGGACCAGAAGGACGGGCGATCTTGGCTACTCCCCAGGGACAAGCCGCCAGCCTCTGCCGCACGTCGGGCGGGCGATTTGATGCGACGCGCCTGCTGGATAAAGCTGGCCTCAGCCAAGAGGAAGTCGCGCGCCTTTTGCCTGAAGGCGAACATCGGCTCTTGCGAGGGTGCACGCTGGGGGAAGGCGACTGGCAGGGCCGCTATGTTTATGCGGGCCGCGGCCGCGGTGTACTAACCATCGGCTTTGACGGTCAATCTCACGTCTTTGGGCGCGGCGATATTCCTACTGGTGCCCTTTTAATGCGCGACGGGTGGCGGCTCTATTTCTATCCCGCCCCGCCGAGGCGCGGTCCTTGGGCTCAAGATGTTTCAGCCCCTGAGGCAGCCGCACAAGCGGGTGAGCCGCTGCTTCTGGACCATGAAGAATAAAGACCTGAGTGCTGGGCACTCAGGTCTCTTTTCCCCCAATAAGTCAGTAGCTAGCGGCGCGGCGGTGGCGCGATCTTGCGCGGCTCTGCCAAGCGGCGGTCAAGATAAGCGGCCGCGCGATCCCGCAGGACATCCAGTTCATTACGGTAGAAATGATCCGCGCCTTCAATCTGTTCCCACTCAACCAATTCGCCTTTTTGCGTGCGGATCTTGGAAGCAGAGCGTTCAAGGTCTGCCGGTGGGGAGACTTGGTCATTGGACCCGTAGAACATCATGCCTGAGGATGGGCAGGGGGCCAGGAAGGATAAATCATAGTGGTTGGCAGGCGTTGCCACCGTTATGAATCCGTCGATCTCAGGGCGACGCATCAAAAGTTGCAGCGCGATGTAAGAGCCAAAGGAATAGCCAGCTACCCAAGTGACTGGGGCAACTGGGTTCTGGCCTTGCAGCCAATCCAGTGCGCTAGCCGCATCGGACAATTCGCCTTGGCCATTGTCGAAATTGCCTTGGCTGCGCCCGACGCCACGGAAATTGAAGCGCAACGTGGAGAAACCACGCTCGACAAACAATTTGTGCAGCATGACGGTGACGCGGTCCTGCATCGACCCACCAGCTTTGGGGTGATTGTGAAGGATCAAAGCGATCGGTGCATTTTCCGATTCAGCTTGATTATATCGGGCTTCGAGACGCCCAGCGGCGCCAGTAAGGATAAGTTCGGCCATGATGCTCAGTTTAATTCTTGACCTACGGGGTCGGGAATACTAGGTCCAGTAAAGGACCGGAACGGGCTCGTATCATAGGCCCGTATCAAAAAGCCAAGTTTTTCCGCAATGGCGCTGCAAAGTGTCCAAAAAGCGCCGAAAGGACTGCCGCAATGGAATTATCGACCAAGGGACGTTATGCCGTAATGGCGATGGTGGATTTGGCGCTGAATAGCCCTGAAACGGGCTCATCGGCGCGATCTGTCAATCTGGGCGAAATTGCTGAGCGGCAGGAAATCAGCCAGTCCTACTTGGAGCAATTGTTCGCCCGCCTGCGTCGTCGTGGGCTTGTGGAGAGTGCGCGGGGACCAGGAGGAGGCTATCGTTTGGCCGTCACGCCAGATGAAATCTCGATTGGCGCGATTATGCAGGCCGTTGAAGAGCCTCTAAAGGTGACACGCTGCGATGCCCATACACGGGCTGGCTGTCTCAGTGGCAACCGTCGTTGCATGACGCATGATTTGTGGGACGAACTTTCGCGCCACATCAGCCAATTCTTGGGCGCGGTGACTTTAGCCGATGTTTTAGCCCGTCAATTGTCTGGCAAGGCCGATGAAATCGCACGCTACAATCGGGCGGCCGCTGAATAATGGATCGGGTGTACGCAGATCATAATGCGACCTCGCCGCTTCGACCTGAAGCGCGGGAAGCCATGCTGCGTGTGATGGACCTTGGCGGCAATCCCTCTTCCGTACATGGCGAAGGCAGGTCAGCGAAACGCGCGCTCGAGGATGCGCGCGAGAGTCTTGCCCGCGTTTTAGAATGTGCAGCCGATGCGGTGACCTTTACCAGTGGCGCGACCGAGGCGCTGCATCTTGCGATGGAAAGCGCCAAGGCCATGGGTTTTGGCCCAGTATATGTTTCGTCGGTGGAGCATGATGCTGTGTGGTCTTATGCCGTCAAATTGTGGCCTGACGCACAGCTAATCCCGGTCAATCAAGGCGCACTCCTCGACTTTGACTGGCTGGGACAACAATTGGTCCGCCAAGGCGGCCAACCGCTGGTGATTGCGCAAGGTGCCAATAATGAGACTGGCACCATCCAGCCACTCAATTTGATTTCTACCCGTGTCCGCGCAGCCGGTGGCGCGCTTTTATGTGACGCCGTCCAGCTCTTAGGGAAAGTTTCCGTAGCGCAGTTTGCCGGTCTAGCAGACTGGCTGGTCGTTTCCTCCCACAAGATTGGTGGCCCAATGGGTGCAGGGGCCTTGATCGCAGCGCCGGGTATCGATGTCTTCAATGCACGTGCCGGTGGCGGGCAGGAACGTGGCGCGCGCAGCGGGACTGAAAATGTTGCGGCGATTGCTGGGTTTGCCGCTGCTGCCGCCGTCGCTTGTCAAGATGATGCTGTGCAGGCCTATCAGGATCTGACCTCCCAAACGCGCCACGCCTTCGAGTTGGCAGTAGCTGGCGCTTTGGTTGACGTCGACTTTGTCAGCCACACGGTAAGACGACTTACCAATACATCCTGTGTGCTGGTTGATGGCTGGGAAGGTGCGCGCCAAGTAATGGCCATGGATTTAGCCGGCGCTTCGGTTTCTGCTGGCTCTGCTTGTTCGTCCGGCAAAGTCAAAATGTCGCGCATTCTGAAGGCATGCGGCTACAGCGATAGCGCGGCGGCTTCGTCCATTCGCGCCAGCTTTGGCTGGTCTAGCCGTATCGAAGACGGCGCGCGCTTAGCAGAGCTTTATCTACAAGCCGCAGCCCGTGCTGGCCGCACGCTTTCCAATCAAGCCGCCTGAAAGGCACCCTAATCCAATGCCCGCAGTAAAAGAAACCATCAACACCGTTGAAAGCATTGCTGATTACGAGCATGGCTTTATCACCGATATCGAAATGGAAATGGCTCCCAAGGGTCTGAATACCGATATTGTGCGCTATATCTCGGCTAAAAAGGGCGAGCCTGAATGGATGCTAGAGTGGCGTTTGGCGGCTTATGAACGTTGGCTAACCATGCAAGAGCCAAGCTGGGCCATGGTCAATTACCCCACCATCGACTTCCAGGATTCCTATTATTACGCCGCACCAAAAGCCAAGGTAGAACTCAATAGTCTCGACGACCTCGACCCAGAGATTTTGGAGACTTATAAGAAGCTCGGTATCCCATTGCGGGAGCAAGAGGTTCTAGCCGGCGTGAAGGGGGCACCTCGCATCGCGGTTGATGCTGTGTTTGACAGCGTGTCTGTGGCCACCACTTTCCGCGAAGAATTGGCTAAATCGGGCGTGATTTTCTGTTCGATGTCTGAAGCGATCAAGGAATATCCGGACCTTGTGCGTCAATATTTGGGCACCGTGGTGCCTGTGACCGATAATTTCTACGCGACGCTCAACAGTGCAGTGTTTTCAGACGGCACCTTTGTTTATATTCCACCTGGCGTGCGATGCCCCATGGAATTATCGACTTATTTTCGCATCAATGCCGCTGACACCGGACAATTTGAGCGTACTTTGATCATCGCCGATAAGGGCGCGTATGTCTCCTACTTGGAGGGCTGTACCGCGCCAATGCGCGATGAAAACCAGCTCCATGCTGCCGTGGTTGAATTGGTTGCGCTCGATGATGCCGAGATCAAATATTCCACCGTGCAAAATTGGTATCCTGGCGACAAAAATGGTGTGGGCGGGATTTATAATTTTGTGACCAAGCGCGCCGATTGCCGGGGTGTGCGCTCTAAAGTGAGTTGGACCCAAGTGGAGACGGGCTCTGCCGTCACGTGGAAATATCCCTCCTGCATCTTGCGTGGGGATGAAAGCCAAGGGGCGTTTTATTCCATCGCCATCACCAATGGCCATCAGCAAGCCGATACTGGCACGAAGATGATCCATTTGGGGAAGAACACCCGCTCGCGCATTGTCTCCAAGGGCATTTCGGCGGGCAAAAGCAACAACACCTATCGCGGTCTTGTTAGCGCGCACGCCAAGGCTAAGGGTGCGCGCAATTTCACCCAATGCGACAGTCTCTTGATTGGCGATCAATGCGGTGCCCACACCGTGCCTTACGTGGAAGCCAAAACGCCCTATGCCACATTCGAACATGAAGCGACAACAACGCGCTTGAGCGAAGACCAGCTGTTTTACTGCCGCCAGCGCGGTCTGCCGACAGAAGATGCGGTCGCGCTTTTGGTCAATGGCTTTGTCCGCGAGGTCCTCCAAGAACTGCCGATGGAGTTTGCGGTGGAGGCCCAAAAGCTTGTGGCAATCAGCCTTGAGGGGAGTGTGGGGTGACCACCATCGCCGCCATCGACCATGTACAAATCACCATCCCTGTGGGTGGTGAAGCGGTCGCGCGTGCGTTTTATGCGGACCTCTTGGGTCTGACCGAAGTGCCAAAGCCCGCTTCCATGGCTGCCCGTGGCGGGGCTTGGTATCAATCGGGCGCCGTCAAAGTCCATTTGGGGGTGGAGCAAGATTTCCGGGCCAATGACAAAGCCCATGTCGCGTTTCGCGTCGCGGATGTGGCAGGCCTTGCCGATCAAGCGCAAGCGCGCGGCTTCAGGGTAAAACACGATGACGAATTACCCGGCCACGTGCGAGCCTTTCTCTATGATCCATTCGGCAATCGGATTGAAATTCTCAAGCCAATTGGGGAGACGGCCGATAACATCGCCCGATCGAACTAGCCGCCTTTAACCCAAGCCAATCTTCTTCTTCTTCTCCATGGCCTTTGGCCCAACAAAAGCTTGAAAGACCCTCTCATGTTGAACATCAACAATCTGCAAGTCGAAGTCGGCGGTACGCCGATCATCAAGGGCCTGACGCTTGCCGTGCCTGCAGGTGAAGTCCACGCGATCATGGGCCCCAATGGAGCGGGCAAATCGACCCTGTCTTATGCGCTGACGGGCCGCGATGGCTACGACGTCGTGGGTGGGACCGCGACCCTCAATGGCGAAGACTTGTTGGAGCTTGCTCCAGAGGAGCGCGCGGCAAAAGGCTTGTTCTTGTCGTTTCAATATCCGCTGGAAATCCCGGGCGTGCCGACCCTGACTTTCTTGCGCACGGCCTTGAACGCTCAACGCAAAGCGCGCGGCGAGGGCGAAGTCAGCGTACCGGACTTTATGAAATTGTCGCGTGATGTTGCCAAGAAGTTGGGCGTCACCCCAGATATGATGAAGCGGCCTTTGAATGTCGGCTTCTCAGGCGGTGAAAAGAAGCGGATGGAAATCTACCAAATGGCGCTGCTCGACCCGCGCTTCATGATTTTGGATGAGACCGATTCCGGTCTCGATATTGATGCGCTCAAAGTGGTCTCTGAAGGCGTGAATGCGCTTCGCGGAGCCGACAAGGGGATGCTTGTCATCACCCATTATCAGCGCTTGCTGGACCACATTAAGCCAGACCGCGTGCATGTGTTGGCCGGCGGCCGTATTGTCGATAGCGGCGGGCCAGAATTGGCGCTGGCGCTCGAAGCTGATGGCTATGATCGCTATAAGGATGCCGCCTAATGGCCTTAGCCGAATTGACATTGTCGGCAGGTGAAGCGGCGCTATTAAACGCCTTTCCGCCGACAGAAGCCGGAGATGCAGCACGCGCACAAGTTACTGCCGTAGGCTTGCCCAATCGCCGGGTTGAAGCCTTTAAGTGGACCGACCTGCGCGCAGCATTGGCCGATGGCATTCCAGAATCCGACGGGTCGGCAGGCCTCATCCCGGCTTGTCTGCAAGATGCTTTGATCCTCGACTTTGCACCCGATGGCTTTGGCCTTGAAGGGGAAAAAGATGAGGGTCTCATTATCGAGACTGAAGATAGTTTAGAGCTTGAAGTCGCAGGGCCTTTGGCCACTCTGGCGGCAGGCTTCGCGCCTCGTGCCGTGGTTCTGCGCATCACCCAAAGCCAAACCCGGCCTGTCGTCTTACGACGTCATCCAGGTGCCCCCATGCGGGTTCGCTTGGAATTGGAGGCTGGCACAACGCTCACGCTGATCGATACTGGCCTTGCGACTGCGGGGCTTTCAACCGGTCTCCTCGAGATTGAGATTGGTGCCGAGGCTCATTTGGTGCGCTATAGCCTACAAAATGGTGGCACACATGCTGTGGATCTAACCCATGCAGCGGTACATGTCGCCGAAAGTGGGCGTTATCACGCAATTGCCTTAATGTTCGGTGGCAAGCTCGCCCGGGCTGAGACCCATGTCGTGCTCGCTGGCGATGGCGCAAATTGTCTTGTCCACGGGGCCTATCTTCTCTCTGGCAATACCCATGCCGACATGACAACGCGGGTTGTCCATGCCAGTCCGAATGGGCAGACGCGAGAATTGTTCAAGGGTGCGGTGCAAGATCGCGCGCGCGGTGTCTTCCAAGGTAAAATTCTGGTGGAGAGGGCAGCTCAAAAGACCGATGCGCGGCAAAACCACCATGCCTTGATGCTTAGTGAAGGCGCAGAAATTGACGCCAAGCCAGAGCTTGAAATCTATGCCGATGATGTTCAATGCGCCCACGGCAACACGATTGGAGCCTTGGATGATCAAGCCCTTTTCTACATGCGCCAGCGCGGCATCCCAGAGGCACAAGCCAAGTCGTTGTTGGTGGAAGCCTTTGTGACTGACGTTTTTGATGCCATGGAGCACGAAGGTGCGCGCGACTGGTTTGCAGAGCTGGCACGGACTTGGCTGGAGGCGCGTTCAGCATGAACGCCCAAACCCCAACCCATCCTGCCACTTTTGATGTCGTCAAAGCTCGGGCGGATTTTCCGATTTTAACGCGGAAAATCCATGGTAAGCCCTTGGTCTATCTCGACAGCGCTGCAAGCGCCCAAAAGCCTGAAAGCGTTATTTCGGCCATGGCCGAATTTCAACGCACCTCTTACGCCAATGTTCATCGTGGCTTGCATACTTTGGCCAATGAGGCGACCCAAGCCTTTGAAGATGCGCGCGCCAAAGTTGCCCGCTTTATCCATGCCGGTAGTGCAGACGAAATTGTCTTCACCAAGAGTGCGACCGAAGCCATAAATCTGGTTGCCGCAGGCATTAGCCAAAGCCTGAAGCCCGGCGATGAAATTGTGATCTCTGAGATGGAGCACCACGCCAATATCGTGCCTTGGCACATGGCGGCCGAACGTTCCGGCGCAGTCTTGAAATGGGCAGCCATCACGCCAGAAGGCGCGCTCGATATGGACTCGCTGGCCGCTTTGATCGGTCCACGTACGAAGATGGTCGCGATTAGCCATATGTCGAATGTGTTGGGCTGTGTGCAGGATGTTGTTGCGGTGGTGGCGATGGCGCATGCGGTCGGGGCGCAAGTTCTGATCGATGGCTGTCAAGGCGTGGTGCACCAAAGCGTCGACGTCCAAGCCATTGGTGCCGATTTCTATGCTTTCTCGGCACACAAGATTTATGGGCCGACTGGTATTGGCGTCTTACATGGCACGCCTGAGGCCTTAAACCGATTGCCACCTTGGCAAGGTGGCGGCGAGATGATCGAGATCGTCTCCAAAGAGCTTATCACCTACAATGTCCCGCCGTTCCGGTTTGAGGCGGGCACCCCTGCGATTACCGAAGCTGTGGGCTTAGGCGCTGCGGTCGACTGGATGATGGCGCAGGATCAAGCGGCGATGCATGCCCATGAACAGGCCTTATTAGGCCATGCGATGGCGTGCTTGCGCGGCATTAATGGCATCAGCCTCTATGGTACGGCACCCGGCAAGGGCGGCATCATTGCCTTTAACATCGATGGGGCTCACCCCCATGATGTTGCCCAAGTGCTGGACCGCTATGGCGTTGCGGTTCGGGCGGGCCATCATTGTGCCCAGCCGTTGATGAAGGCTTTGGGCGTCACTGCCACCGCACGGGCGAGCTTTGCCGCCTATACCAGTTTCGACGATGTCGACACCTTTGTTGAAGCGCTTGCAAAAGCGCGTGATTTTTTGCTGTAAGGTCCACCCATGAGCGATGAAACGACTACTTCACGAGATATGCTGGATGTATCCAGCCCACCTATCGTGCAACCAGATCGGGAGCCTTCCGACTTGCCGCCCGAAGAGATCGCCCGCTTGACGGACGATTTGATCGACGCGTTTAAGACCGTCTATGACCCGGAAATTCCGGTCGATGTCTATGAATTGGGATTGATTTATAAGGTTGACCTCAAGGCTGGCGGCCATGTCGATATCGACATGACGCTCACAGCGCCTGCTTGCCCTGTGGCTGGCGAACTCCCAATTATGGTAGAAGATGCGGCCAAGACGGTGAATGGGATCAATTCGGCCAAGGCCATTGTGACCTTTGATCCACCTTGGACGCAAGCACGCATGAGCGATGAAGCCCGTTTGGCTTTGAATATGCTATAGGTGGCACACATGAATACGCCTGACCTGATCCCAACCCGCACCCGTCGGCCGCGCCCGCAAGTGGTGAGCCTGACTGATGCTGCCGCTGAGCGTGTGCGCGACGTCATGGCCAAGTCTGAAAAGCCCTATCTGCGCGTCGGCATAAAAAATGGTGGCTGCGCGGGTATGGAATATGTCATGGCCTATGCCGATGCCCCGGATCCTTTGGACGAAGTGGTAGAGGATAAGGGCGTAAAAATCCTCGTCGCCTCTAATGCGATTTTGTTTTTGGTGGGCTCTGTTGTTGATGTGGAGAACACCAAACTGCACTCTAAGTTCGTCTTCAAAAACCCCAATGAAACCGATGCCTGTGGGTGTGGGGAGAGCGTGACCATCGTTCCGGCAACGTCCGAGGCCTGATTTTGGCAAAGAAGGCAAAAGCTAATCCTGAACTGGAAGCTCTGATTGCGACCGCGCAGGATTTGTTCGCCGGCTTAGGCGATATTCGAGTCCGAAAAATGTTTGGCGGCGCAGGCGTCTATTATGACGGCCGCATGTTTGCGCTTTTGGCCGATAATGAAATCTATCTAAAGGCCGACCGGGTGAATAACCCAAAATTTGACGCCCAGGATTGCCCACCCTTTCACTATGACAAAGGAGAGGGCGAGATCATGACCCTATCCTATCGGGCGATGCCGGAATCGGCTTTTGATGATTCAGATGAAGCCTTGGCTTGGGCCAAGCTGGGCATTGAGGCGGCAGCCCGCGCGCAAAAATAGAGTTTGGCAACTTGGACCTATCCGCGATCCACCTTATCGAACAGGCAACCGCGCGCGGTTGGCCTGCCGCGCGCGAGGATCGAATTGATGGGTGGCAAGTCTTTTCAGGACTGGGTTTTGTCGGACGCACCAATTCCTGCTGGCCGTTGACCTATCGGGGGAGCGATGTTGACGCATCCATCGACGCGATAGAGTCCCAGTATCGTGCCTTGGGCTTAGCGCCTCAGTTCAAAATGGTGACCGGCGGTACAGACCCGTTGGACTTGCCCGAAAGGCTGGCGCAGCGCGGATATGTGGCCGTCAGCCAAGTTGCCGTGATGACTTTCGGGGGCCAGTTAGGCGAGCCCGAACATCAGGTAGATATCACGCCTCATGTCACGCAGGACTTCATTCAGATCGTTTCAGAAACCAGCCATTCCGGTGGCGATGGGCAAGAGCGGGTGGATATTTTAGGCCGGGTACCTAGCCCATCTGCCTTTGGGATCATCCGCCAAAATGGTGCTTTGGCAGCAGCAGGGCTTTGCACTTTTGCGGGCGATAGTGCTGGGATAGCTGCTATGCGTACGCAATCCGAATTTCGCAATCAAGGGCTCGCCCGTTCCGTCCTCCGCGCGATCATGGGACAGGCTTATCAGTCAGGCTACCGGCAATTTTGGCTGCAAGTTGAAACTAATAATGCCCCGGCGCGACATCTTTATGAAAGCGAA
>CALRLV020000033.1:0-13410 GCA_943368895.1 Ferrovibrio terrae | reverse complement strand
CATAGCTGACAAAGGCTGCACTTGCCGAGGCAAGCGTCACAAACACATAGGCAGGTGACTTGAGCAGGGCCGCGAGAGTTGACCATACACTGCCTTCACCCGTTGTCGCATGGGTTGGAAAACCCAAGGTCCGGCGCGGTTCTTTCAGTGTGTACCAAACCACAAAGGCAAGGGCGACGCCGGGCAGGCCTGCCACTAAAAAGGCGGTCCGCCAGCCCCAAATGTCGGCAATCACACCGCCAAGCACCGCACCCAGCAGACTCCCAGCCGGGACGCCGAGGCCATAAAAAGCAATCGCACGGGCCCGTCGGTCAACCGGTACATAGTCAGAAATCAACGAATGGGCCGCAGGTGTACAGCCGGCTTCGCCAACCCCCACGCCAATGCGACCTAAGAGCATTTGGGTGAAATTCTGGGCCATGCCGCACAGCGCGGTAAAGCCACTCCAAACCGCCAGAGAAATGGAGATGATCTTCACCCGGTCGCTGCGATCGGCCAAACGGGCAATGGGAATACCCAACACCGTGTAGAAGAAGGCAAAGGCTAGCCCGGTCATGATGCCGATCTGCCAATCGTCTAACACAAGCTCGCGGCGGATTTCCTCTGCCAGAATGCCAACAATGCTGCGGTCCAGAAAATTCAAGATGTAGATGATCAACAGCATCCAGAGGGCATAGCGAACATAGGCCGCACTCAATTGGGTCGGTGCGCCGACTGTCGCATCGGAGTCCGCTTTAGCGTCCCACGCGCCCAAGACTTCTCGTTGATCTGACATGACATCTCCCCCAAACTTCTTTTGTGCTGGATTGATTCAAGCACTTTGATTTAGGGTTCAGCTTATCCAAACTTGCCCACTTGCAAACAACAGAAATGCGTAGAACACGGTTTTGTGTGAAATTTGGCTGCGATTAAATTTAACTTCCAAAATTTTCTTAAATCATGGAATTAAATTCTAAGAAATTTTGCTTGACCAAGGCGTGGCGCATGTTTATGCCTTTCGCAGAAGTTTGAGGAAGCTCCATCATGCGCAACGTCGCACTTGTACTCGTTAGAATGCCGCGACTTGGTGAGGGATAGCCCTCTCACCAGATCGCGGCGATGTAACACAAGGGGCTCAACTGGCCCCTTTTTTCATGCCCGAAAAACCGCCATAAGCACCAAAACTTGGAAGCCTACCCCCATGTATGACACAGAAATCGAGACCAGCACCATGACAAAGCCTGAACCCATTGAAATGACAGGTGCCGAAATTCTGGTGCGGGCCATGCAAGAGCAGGGCGTGGAGACGATTTTTGGCTATCCCGGCGGGGCGGTCTTGCCAATCTATGATGCGCTTTATCAGCAAGAGCAGATTCACCATGTGCTGGTGCGTCATGAGCAAGGGGCAGGACATGCGGCAGAGGGCTATGCGCGCTCAACAGGCAAATGCGGCGTATTGCTGGTGACGTCTGGCCCTGGGGCCACCAATGCGGTGACGGCACTGGTCGATGCTTTGATGGATTCCATCCCCTTGGTGTGCATCACAGGCCAAGTACCCTCGCATTTGATTGGGTCTGACGCGTTTCAAGAATGCGACACGACGGGCATCACGCGCTCAGCCACCAAGCACAATTATCTGGTCAAGGACGTCAATGATCTAGAGCGCATCGTGCATGAGGCGTTTCAAGTGGCAACCACCGGCCGTCCAGGCCCAGTTTTGATCGATATTCCAAAGGACGTCCAGTTCAAGAAGACGATCTATCGCGGCAAGCCCAACGATCTGTCCCCTAATTATCGCCCCCCCACGAACCCGGACCTTTTGGCGATTGAAAAGGCGGTTGAGCTGATGGCTTCGGCCAAAAAGCCCATCTTCTATACCGGCGGTGGCGTGATCAATGCAGGGCCAGAAGCCTCCAAGCTTTTGCGCCAATTGGCAGCGGCGACCGGCTTCCCCGTGACCTCAACTCTGATGGGTTTGGGCAGCTTCCCTGCAAGCGACCCGCAATGGCTTGGTATGTTGGGCATGCATGGCGCTTATGAAGCCAATATGGCGATGCATGATTGCGATGTGATGATTTGCTTGGGCGCGCGCTTTGATGACCGAGTGACCGGGCGCTTGGACGCTTTCTCACCCAATTCCAAGAAAATCCATGTCGATATTGATCCTTCCAGCATCAATAAGAATGTGCGGGTAGATATTGGTATTGTGGCCGATGCCGGCAAAGCCATCGCCGCCCTTTTGGCCCAATGGCAGGCGCGGGTTGGCAAGCGCGCCGACCTTGCGGCTTGGAATGCCCAGATTGACACGTGGCGCGCCCGCAAAGGCTTTGCCTATCGCCAGAGCGGGGAAGTGATCAAACCACAATATGCGGTGGAGCGCCTCTATGAACTGACAAAGGATCGCAAGACCTTCATCACCACCGAAGTGGGTCAGCATCAGATGTGGGCCGCCCAATTCTATCGCTTTGAAGAGCCTAACCGTTGGATGACCTCAGGCGGGCTCGGCACCATGGGCTATGGCCTGCCTGCCGCCATTGGTGTGCAAATGGCGCATAAGGACGGCCTGGTGATCGATATTGCCGGGGAAGCCAGCATCCAAATGTGCATCCAAGAAATGAGCTGTGCGGTCCAATATGGCTTGCCCGTCAAAATCTTTATCCTGAATAATGAGTGGATGGGCATGGTACGCCAGTGGCAACAATTGCTGCATGGGGAACGCTACTCCCAAAGCTATTCCCACTCCCTGCCTGACTTTGTGAAGCTCGCCGAAGCCTTTGGGGCCAAGGGCATACGCTGTGAGGATCCCGCTAACCTCGATGCCGCGATCCAAGAGATGATCGATTATGATGGCCCGGTGATCTTTGACTGCCGCGTCACCAAGGACGAAAACTGCTTCCCCATGATTCCCTCAGGTGCGGCCCATAATGAAATGCTGTTGGGCGACGATGGTCAGGACCTTGGCACCGCCATTGACGAGAAGGGGCGGCAGTTGGTGTAGGGGGGGCATCTGCCGTCAAGCATGCCTATCTGGACGCGCTTTGGTGCAGACCCTGCTGCACGCAAGGCGCTGAATAAGTGTGAGATCGTCTTCTTCCGGCCGTCAAGGCACGCTTCGCTCTTTGGCCTTGACTGCCGCAATCAGACGCAGAAGCGGCGTCTCATGTGTCGGTAGCCAGTTCAAGCGGGTCAAGGGCAGAAGCGAAGCGCCCCTTGATGCGGCTGAACTGGGGATAAAACAATTGAAACAAGGTTTTGCGTGATCAAAATGGTCACCAAAACCGTTCCCAGACAAATCCCCTAAGCAGAACCTACCGCCCTACAATCTCATTGCGCGCCGCTTGGGCCAAAAACGCGCTGCGGGTTAGTTTGCGGGCAGATGCGGCAGTGTCGATCGCCGCGAGTAAGGTGGAGTTCAGCCCGAGTTTGGTGGCTGCTAATCCACTTGCAAAGCAGGGAATAAAGATGTCAGCATGCGCTAGTTGCGACTAAAATCTGCTGTAGGCACATCCAATTTGAGACAGAGGAGTGACCATTGATCCTGAAAAAATTTCCGTTTTGGGTCGCAGCTCCGGTTGCAAGCTGGGCGATGATGTTTCCAGTGCAAGGCTTGAATGTGCCGCCGCCACGTGCGCCTGTTCCAGTTCACGGCTCTGGCCGCGAAGGCTGGGACCCGGATGAGGGGGAGTTTGACGGGGAGGGGGAGGCATGATGACCGACCCTGCCACGTTTGCCGCCACTTGGATCGCTGATTGGAACGCCCACGACGTGGAAAAAATCCTCGCCCATTATGCGCAGGATGTCGTTTTTCATTCCCCCAAAGTCGCGCTTCGCACTAAGGGCGAAAAGACGTTTTTCACCAGTCGGGAAGAATTGCGGCCCTATTTCAGCTTTGCTTTTCAAATCCGGCCGCATCTGCGCTTTACCCTACTCAACATCTGCCAAGATCGGCAGGGCTTAGCTTTGATCTACCAAGATGAAACAGGGGCGACAGCCACTGAACTGATGGATTTGAACGAACAAGGGCAAGTGGCGTTTGCACGTGTCCTCTATGATCGCTAAAGCAATCTGAACTCAGCCAGTCGAGACCCATTCATGACCCAGCCCGGTTCCGCTTATTTCATTCCTGAAGGCGAAAGCCCGATCATTCGCACGACTTTGGCGGTGATCGTTACCAACGAGCCGGGGGTTTTGGCCCGTGTCGTCGGCCTGTTTTCGGCGCGTGGATACAATATCGAAAGCTTGACGGTGGCCGAGACCGATCATGAAGCACATACGTCGCGCATCACGATTGTGACCTCTGGCACACCCAGCGTTTTGACTCAGATCCGCGCTCAGCTTGGACGCTTGGTACCGGTCAAGCGCGTGATCGATTTTTATGGCGACAGCGATGCCGTCGCCCGCGAGCTCGCCTTGATCAAAGTGGCGGGCACAGGCGATGTGCGCGTGGAAGCCATGCGCTTGGCAGACGCCTTTAAGTGCCGGATCATGGATGCTGGGCTGGATTATTTCACGTTTGAGCTGACTGGCTCTTCTAAAAAGCTCGATGATTTCATTGATTTGATGCGCCCGCTAGGGCTGGTTGAGGTTTCCCGTACCGGGGTTGCAACCATCCGCCGTGGTAAAGATGTGATCTAGTCAGTAGCGTTAGCAGCCAGCTTCGGTTCGGCAATCGGCCTTGTTTTGGCCCAAAGTTCAGGTTTGGATGGGTGGATGAAAAGCTCTTTTCGCTATTTGATTATGCTCGCTATTGCCGCCGCTTTGGGCTTGACCATCTATCTGGTCGGCAAAGCAGAGCCCGAACAAAAGGCTTTGTTTCTAGGGGTTGATGGCGATCCGCGCATGCGCTTGTGCGACAGTCCGTTGAATGGCGAATTGGCCGATGCCGCTGTCTTAAAGGCCATGGGCATTGATTCCCCCTTTGCCAAAGCGGACGACGATAAGGCTGCTTACCGAGTTTCTGTTCTGCGCCCTGCAAGTCAGGAAAGCATCAGCATAACTTTTTCCACACCAGAAGCTGAGCCCGGGCGTTACACCATGGTGCGTTGGGATGGAAAAGCCGTCACCAGCGCCAGTGGAAGTTTAGACGTGACCGATGCTGCAACCCTTGTCTATGCGTTTGAGGACGCCAAAATCTGGGGCGAGCTTAAGCGCACCATCGAAACGCTTGCCCGCGCAGGCCAAGCAACGGCTGTGATTGAAGTGCGTGCGCCCAAGCGGGATCGGTGCATTTCTACCCGCTATGACGATGAACGCGTGCGTCCACTGTTAGGGGTGTTTGCCAAGAAGCTTTCGTTTCAAACAGGTGCCTTGCCAGTCGACGGCCTTGTTTCACCGCAGGCAAGCTTTGTGCCGGTCGGACCGGGCAAATCAAACTAGGGGAGGGACTTCATGAGACGCATATCTGCCGCCCTGATCAGCTCCTTGGTGTTTGCATGTGTCTTGCAACCGGCAAATGTGACGGCGCAAGCTGCTAAGAAACCGGCTGCGCAGGCGAAGGCCCCAGCCAAATCGAAGCCTGCTCCAAAGGCAGAATGGCGCGCCCCGGCGACGCCGCCAACGCAAACACCTGCCGCGCCGACAGTGGACGCTGTGGCACAGACGGCGGCTGCACCGGTTGCATTGCCCGCACCAGAGGCTGGTGCCCCCGATGGCCTGCGCGCGGCACAAACCGTCAGCAACGAACCAGGCACCCCGCCACCAACAATGATCGATGAGAGCGAGGAATTGCTGGCGCTTGACCGCGCCTTTGCGGAAAACCTCGTCGCAAACGGCCCGCTAAAATCCTATGAGGCCTTGTTGTCGAGCGAAGGCGTCCTGCATGATGCATCGGGTTCATCACCACCAGGTGCAGCGGGCGCGCAGGCGCGATTTGGGACATTCCCGGCCGATGTCACCTTAGAACGTAGCCCAGAAAGCGCGATGGCGTCGGGTGGCTCTGGCTCGTCCTGGGGGCGCTATGTGATCCGGCGCGGCGAAACTCAGCTCAGCCTCGGCCGTTATGTCACGGTTTGGCGTCGCGAAGCGGGTGGTTGGTTGATTGTGACAGAGCTTGCGGCAGGACGTGCGGGCCCTCAAGCGGCTGCCTCTGCAGGGCCCTTACCGCGCAAGCCACCCAGCGTCGCACCCCGTCCACCGGCTACCGCCCCCCGAAACTGAGGTGCTTGCTGAGATCGAGCGCCTTTAAGCTGATGGCTTTGATTGACCTGAACGCAAAAAAACGCTCTTAACCCGGGGCAAATTCAACTTGGCTTGCACAATTGTGCCGCTACAATTTCAATCTGGAGAGAAAAAATGCGCGTGTTCTATGACGCTGACTGTGACCTTGGCCTGATCAAGGACAAGATTGTCGCGGTTGTTGGCTATGGCAGCCAAGGCCACGCCCATGCGTTGAACATGAAGGATTCGGGCGTGAAGAACGTCTGGGTTGCTTTGAAAGCCGGTTCGGCTTCCGCAGCCAAGGCAGAAGCCGCTGGCCTGAAGGTCGTGACGGTCGCAGAAGCCGCACAAAAGGCGGATGCTTTGATGATCGTGACGCCCGACGAAATCCAGCCAGAGCTTTATGCCGCTGAAATCGCACCTTACATCAAGCCAGGCCAAACCCTGATGTTTGCCCATGGCTTCTCGGTACATTTCGGCCTGATCCAGCCGCCAAAGGGTGTGGACGTGGTAATGGTTGCACCTAAGGGCCCAGGCCACACGGTTCGCAGCGAGTATCAAAAAGGCGGCGGCGTGCCTTGCCTCGTGGCCGTCCAGCACAATGAAAGCGGCAAAGCTCTCGATTTCGCTTTGGCGTATGCGTCAGCTGTCGGCGGTGGCCGCTCGGGCATTATCGAAACCAATTTCCGCGAAGAGTGCGAAACCGATCTGTTCGGCGAGCAGGCCGTTCTGTGCGGAGGCTTGGTCGAACTGATCCGCGCTGGTTTCGAAACCTTGGTCGAGGCAGGCTATGCGCCCGAAATGGCGTATTTTGAATGCTTGCACGAAGTTAAGCTGATCGTGGACCTGATCTATGAAGGCGGCATCGCCAACATGAATTACTCCATCTCCAACACCGCCGAATATGGCGAGTATGTCACCGGGCCACGCATCATCACGCCAGAAACCAAGGCAGAAATGAAGCGCGTGCTGGAGCATATCCAAAACGGTGGTTTTGCCCGTGACTGGATGCTTGAAAACAAAGCCGGCGCGCCCTTCTTCAAGGCCACCCGCCGCTTGGGCGATGAGCATCAGATCGAAGCCGTTGGCGCACAATTGCGCGCCATGATGCCCTGGATCGGCAAGAACAAAATGGTCGACAAAGCGAAGAACTAACCGGTTTGCCGATCTGTGTATAACCAAAGCTTGGAAGCGGTTTGGTGACCTTTCTGGTTCACCAAATCGCTGTTTCAATTGTTTATGCGACACAGATGTCGCGCACATGATCGATCCCGGCCTTTGCCAAGGCAAAGCCTGCGGCAAAGGCCTTCTAAGTTTTGGCTTCTAGGCGGGCAGAGCACCCGCCCGCCCCTAGAAAATCGAATAGCCGCCGTCGATCACGAGCGTATCGCCGGAATGATAGGCTGAAGCTTGGCTGGCGAGATAAACGGCGATGCCACCAAAATCGTCTGGCGTGCCCCAGCGGCGGGCGGGGACGCGCGGGATGACCTTTTCGGCGAAAGCGGGCGAGTTTTGCGCCATTTCGGTCATGTCGGTGGCAATCCAGCCTGGCAAGATGGCGTTAGCCCGCACGCCATAGCGCGCATGCTCAACTGCAATCGACTTAATCATAGAAATGACCCCGCCCTTGGTCGCGGCATAGGCCTCGTTGCGGGCTGCACCCTCTATGGCGGCCAGTGACGCTACGCCCACAAGCGAGCCACCGGGGTCGCCTGCCTTGGCGCGCTCAACCATATGGCGGCACGCCTCGCGCAGGGTGAAGAAGACGCCGTCGAGATTGACCGCTAAGGTCTTGCGGTAGGTCTCTGTGCTCATGTCTACAAAGCTTGGCGCGCCATAGCCGACGCCCGCATTGGCAAAGACCGTGTCGATGCGCCCCATCTGCGCGACGGTGTCGGCCATGGCGGCAACCACTTGTTCTTCCTGAGCTACATCGACCTCCCACGCCTTGGCTTTGACGCCATAGGCTGAGAGTTTTTGAACGGCTTCTTGATTGGCGGCAGCCTTGCGCCCCCAAATAGCCACATCAGCGCCGCATGCCGCTAAAGCCTCGGCCATGCCGAGGCCAATGCCGCGATTGCCGCCCGTAACCAATGCGACATGTCCTGATAAATTAAAGGGTTGATAGGCCATGGTGTTTCCCCGAGTCTTTTTGAGTTGATGTGATCATTACACTAGCAAGCGCCCATCAGGGCGCAAGTGTTGAATGGTTTGTGCTTAAAGCGCGGACTCGCTATGAATCACGCCTATGTCCTATTCAGATTCGTCGCCAAATCCTGTTGCTCGCTTGACCCGTGACGGGGCTGCGCGGATCAGTGTTGTTGTTCCTTGCTTTAATGAGGAAGCCGTCATTGGTCTTTCTCATGCCCGGCTGAAGGCGGTCCTTGAGTCTCTTTTGTCAACTGAACGCATGGATTATGAGATTATCTATGTGGACGATGGCAGCCGCGATCAGACCGCCACGAAATTGGCCGATCTGGCGGCTCATGATGCCCATGTCCGAGTGGTCATGCTGTCGCGTAATTTTGGCCATCAGCCAGCGGTTACGGCGGGCCTAGACATCGCCAATGGCGAATGTGTCGTGATCATTGACGCCGACCTCCAAGACCCGCCCGAATTGATTGCCGACATGGTGAAGTTGTGGCGTGAAGGCTATGACGTCGTGTATGGCCAACGCACAGACCGCGAGGGCGAGAGCGCCTTTAAGCTGGCGACTGCCCGTGTGTTTTATCGTGGCCTGAATTCCTTATCAGACGTTGATATTCCTCTGGACGTTGGCGACTTCCGCCTGATTGATCGCCAAGTGGTGGATGCCATTGGTTCGATGAAGGAACGAGACCGCTTTTTGCGGGGCATGATCAGTTGGGTGGGCTTCCGCCAGACTGCATTACCGTATCGCCGTGCAGCCCGCGCCGCGGGGGAGAGCAAATATCCCCTGCGCAAGATGGTATTGTTTGCGCTCGATGGCATGTTGTCCTTCTCGCTCGCCCCTTTGCGCTTTGTCATCACCTTGGGGCTGGCCATCTTCGTGTTGTCCAATGTCGGCATTGTTTATGCTATTTTGAACCGCCTACTGACGGATCAATGGGTCAGTGGATGGACCATGTTGTTCATCGCCGTCATGTTTATGGGGGGGATGCAATTGATGGTGTTGGGCATGATCGGCGAATATGTTGGCCGCATCTATATGGCCTCCAAAGAAAGACCGCTTTACTTGGTAAAGCGCTTCATCGGTTTCCATGACCGAGGCTGAATTTCGCGCCAAAGCAATTTTGGGCTTGCGCTACGCCGTTGCTGGCGGCCTAACCTCGCTTGTCTATATCATCGTCTATAATCTGATGGTTTATCTGGGCTTAGTGCGCTTTTTCTCGTCCAATCTGGCCTATGGCGCAGCCCTGTTGTTTCAGTATTCCGCACATGGAAAATTCACCTTTGGCCATCGTGAGACAAAACCCGGTACGTTGTGGCGCTATCTGATTGCGGTGGGCGTGGGCTTTTTAATCGCGGCGCTGATCAGCCAAGCCAATACCAAACTCTATGATCTGCCTGACTTAGTGGTGTCGGCGATTGTGATGGTAATTGTCGCCTGCACGAACTTCCTCTTCTTCAATTTTTGGGTTTATGCGGACCATAAGGACCGACCAGAAGCGACAGGGTCATGACGGACGCGAGTGCCGCTACGTATCGCAATATTCTGATCAGCCTCGCGATTGTTGCGCTGGGTATCTATTGCGCCATCTTCATACCGGCAGGCCAAGATATCTTGTGGCGCCTTCATATTGCTGAGGGAATTCTCGACGGTAAAATCCTGTACCGCGACTTGATCGAGGTTAACCCGCCTTTGTGGTTCTGGACCGCTTTGCCGACGGTTTGGCTATCGAACCTCACTGGTATAGCTGACCATAACATATTGATTGGGTTTAACTTTGGAATCATCCTGCTGGCCGCCGCCTTATTTCTGAGTTTAGCCAAAAAAATCTTAGAGCGGCCTGCTGCCTTGGGGCTGGAATTGAGCTTTTTGGCCGCCTTATGTTTAAGCAGCATTGGTGATTTAGGCCAAAGAGAACAATCACTCCTGATGGCTTGTGGATTGTGGCTGATCTTGCTTGTTGCGCGGATGGAGGGCCGGCAAGTCCCGATCTGGACAGCCATTTTAGTTGGCCTACTGGCCGCCTATGGTTTTGCGTTGAAGCATTATTTTGTCCTCATCCCTCTGGTTCTTGAAGGTTGGCTTCTATGGCGGCAAAAGCGCGCTTGGCGTCCATTTCGCCCAGAAATCCTAGTGCTATGTCTCTGCGCACTGGTTTATGCGGTGGCAGTTTGGCTTTATTCACCTGACTTTTTGAACCGCATTTTGAATTTGGTGCAGACGGCCTATTTCGGATTTGGACCGTGGAATGGCTTAAGCCCGGTTGAGCGCCAACTCCGCCTGCTAACGCAATGCATGTTTGTCGCCGTGCCTTTGGTCGCGATGATCCTAACGAAAGAGCGTCGCCCAATAGCGGTTGGCTTGATGATCACCATTCTTGTCGCGACCTTTATTGTGCTGTTGCAGCAGAAAGGCTGGCGCTATCATTTCATTGCCGTCTACGGCCTGTCGACCATGCTGGTCCTAATGATCCTGCAACGGGTGCGGGCAGAACGTCTTCAGGGCTTTGCCGCGACTTTTGCCTTGTTGGCTGTGCCGACTTTGGCGTGGACGGCGATCGTGCAACCTGCGTTGGTGAAAATCAAAGCCAGTGATGGCATGGTTGAGCCAAAGTTGGAGCGTCTTATCGCACAAGAACCGCGCGCGAGCCGCATATTCATTCTCTCCACCGCGCCAGATAATGCCTTTTATCCATTGGCGCACACGGGACGAACCTATTGGTCGCGACACTATTCGATGTGGATGATGCCAGGGCTTTTGACGCCTACTGCAGACCAAAAGCGGGAGGCTATTCGCACGGCTGAATTAGCGCGCATCCGCTCTGAATTCATCACCGATATTCAATGTTCCCAGCCCAATTTGATCGTTGGTGAGGCGGGCTATTTCCGCAATCCTGAGCCAAAGCTATTTGATGCCATGGCCTATTTAATCCAAGACAGCGACTTTAAAGCTTGGCTTGCTACCCATTATGAGGCGCAAAAGCCAGTTGGTCCTTACCCGATTTGGCGCTGGAAGGGCCCGACGGTCGCTGCCAAGGCCTGCCGTTAAAGCTCAGGCTTGTTTGACGATCACCACCAGCGACACGCCTAAGGGCATGGGCAGACGGCCGATCAAGTGACGTTCAAAGGCAAAAATAGCTTCCAACAGCTTGTTCAGCCAGTTTGACGGCATGCCGGTATCAACTTCTTTGCTGCCCGTCAGATTTTTCATCCAGCGCACGCCGGCAATCATCGGCAATAATAAGGTGTTGAAATAGCTCATCAGCTCAATTTTGAGACCCGCAGCTTCCATCGCGGCGCGCAGCGTTTGGGCGGTATAACGGCGCTTGTGGTGATGTTCCTCATCATGTGGGCTCCACAGCGAAGGCATCGCAGGCACAGTCAAGAGAAAGCTAGCGCCGGGTTTTAGCTTTGTGGCCACAGCCTTCAGGGCCGCCACATCATCATCGACATGCTCTAACACATCCAACATGACGGCAAGGTCGAGGCTCTTTTCGGCAAGCGGAAGACCGTCAGGCAATCGGCCTTCCAGCACAGTCGCATCGGCCCGTGTGGCCGCATAGGCGCGTGCATCGGCATCGGGCTCAACTGCCGTCAATTGGCCAAAGCGTGCGAGGACAGGCAAGTTAGAACCCGTGCCACAGCCAATTTCCGCAATCGTCAGATTGGGGCGCGTGGCAATATGTTGCGTGATCATTTCAGCCACAATACGCCGACGGGCGCGGTACCACCAATGATTTTCATCAATGGCTGCCATTTCAGTATAGGCGGAACGTTCCATGCACTCGGGCTCCCTGCCACCCAAATCAAGGATGGACTTAACCGCGCTCCCATAGCAAAGGGCAGGATGACAGTGGATTAACAAGTCAGCTTTAGCTGCAATTTTATGCATTATTATGCGGCACTCGCGGGAATTTGCTCAGAAAAAGGGCCTTTGAGGCCAAGTTGCGCAGTTCTGACTGTTCTAGCTTGGCATAGGACCTGCTACAGCGCGCACTTCCACCCGACAATTGTATCAGAACAAACCCAGCCGCATCTTGGTCACAAATGACACTTACCTCGTCCCTCTTGTCCGGCTCACGGTCGGCCACCTGGTCTAAAACAACCACGACGGCTTTGTTCAGCCTGGCCTTGGCCGGGATTTTGATGGTTGGATTGTGGGCGATGCTGCAACTGACTCCGACAGGGGACATCGTCTGGCGTCTTTATGTCGCTGAGCAAGTCGCGCATGGCAAAGTCATTTATCAAGATGTGATCGAGACCAATCCGCCGCTTTGGTTTTGGGCGGCTTTGCCTTGGCATTATGTGGGTCAGGCCCTTGGCGTCGCACCCTATCAAGTTCTAGCGGTTGGCGTCACCGGTTTGGCGATGGCTGCCTTATGGACCTTTAACAGCCTAACGCGTGATTTGATCCCGCTTGGCCAGCGTCAAGTCGTCTTGCTGGCGATGGCCGTCTCTTATCTGATCCTGCCTTTGGGCGAGACGGGGCAGCGAGAGCATGCGTTTTTTGTGGCCTCCGTTTTGTGGACGACGCTGGCGGTCGCTCGCATGGAAGGCAAGCCAATCTCCTCTGCGGCGCTTCTGATTACGCTGGCCTTCTCCGCTTACGGGTTTGCGCTGAAACATGTGTTTGTGCTTGTACCCCTCTTGATTGAAGGCTGCATGATGGCGCGTTTGCGCCGCGCCTATCGGCCTATCCGATTTGAGACCTTAGGGCTGGCGGCAGCCGCTGTGCTGTACACCATCGCCCTGGTGCTGTTTGCGCAGGATTTCTTCTCGCGCATCGTGCCGATGGTGATGGTGGCCTATTCTAATTTTGGACCGGTGATGCAACTGGCACCGAGTCGTCGACTGGGCTTCATCCTGAACGGCACCAGTTTCGCCATTGTGCCCTTTGTGATGGCTCTCTTGGCGTGGGACAAACGGCCCCTCACACTTGGTCTTCTGGTGACGCTTACGGCCATGCTTTTGGCAATTTGGCTGCAAATGAAGGGCTGGCGCTACCATATGTTGGCCGCCCAAGGTCTGTCCTTGATGCTTGTCGTCAGTATTGGCGCAAAAATGGTGGCGGAGCGGCGCTGGGTCGTCGCGCTATTGGCGGCTGTTGGGTTTTCTATTCTGTCGCAT
>CALRLV020000032.1:0-13439 GCA_943368895.1 Ferrovibrio terrae | reverse complement strand
GGGCAAGAATCTTGGCTTCGAAGCGTTCTGCATCGGCATCTTCGGAAGGTGAAGTCCAGTCGCTTGCCATTAGGCTTCCTCATTCTGAGCGCGTGCCAGTGTTATCAAACCGATTGCCCAGCATGGGCGAGGCGCTTCAACAATGCGTCTAGCGCCGCGTCAAGAGGAACATGGGCGGCACGGATGCATTGGATCAGACCGTCATAGCCACTTAGAGGCTGCCCCTTAATTTCGCTTAAATGTAAAATCTGCAAAATGGTTTGTTCAGAAGCCAATTCAGCGGCCAGAAATTGGGCCCGGGTTGCAGCCACCAAGCTAGGCGGCTCGGTCTGGGGTTCAACCTTCAGAGCCCGCCTCCGTCGGCGCAAAGGAATTACCAATTGCAGGGTTAGGTGTTGGGCCAAACGCTGGGTGGCGGTAGCATCAAACCCCTGACCCAGCCGGGCACGATAGAGGGCAAAAATCAAAAAAGTCACATCCAGCCCATAGGTGTCTTGCGCGGCCAGACAATCGGCCTCCACCCTCTCTTGGCCATAGAAGGCCAGCGCAAAGTCCCAGATGGAAAGCGATGGATCGGTCTTAGACGGGCCCGACATCTTCCCCCCAGCGTTTGATGCCCTTGACCTCAAAGCCCAGAAGGTCGAGGGCGCGCCCCACCGATTGGGTGACTACGGCATCTAAGCTGTCCAATTGCGCATAAAAGGCGGGCACCGGCGGGAAAATGATGCCACCCATCTCGGTAATGGCGGCCATGGTACGAATATGGCCCAGATGATAGGGCGTCTCGCGTAGCATCAACACCACGCGTCGCCGTTCCTTCAATTGAACATCGGCAGCCCGGGTCAAAAGGTTGGAGGTCACGCCCGTGGCAATCTCGCCCATGGTGCGGACTGAGCAAGGCGCGATCAGCATGCCATCCGTCTTGAAAGAGCCCGACGCAATTGATGCGCCGACATCGGCAATCTTATGCACAAAAGAGGCGCGACTCTTCAGAGCCGTGGAGTTGGGTAATCCCTCAGAAGCCAGAGTCAGTTCGGCGGCTTTGGTCAGTACAAGGTGTGTTTCCACCCCAATCTCGGCCAGCATGTCCAACGCGCGGACACCATACACAGCACCTGAAGCCCCACTTATCCCTATAATCAAGCGCTTTGACATGATCGTGAATTACCTTGTTTGACCTGCGACGAAAAAGTACTTGGCGATTCCCTTATCACGTGTTTCCCTACACGCCTCTGAACGCAAAGGAGGCCGCCACATGGCGATTGAAGCGCATATCCGTGAATTGTCCGATAAACACGCAAAGCTTGATTTAGCGATCCAAAACGAAATGAAAAGCTTGGCCTCTAGTGACGCACAGATTGCTGCTCTAAAACGACAGAAACTCAAGCTCAAGGAAGAACTTGAGAATTTGCGACGACGACACTGACATCTCCCAAGTCAAGAAGAAAGGGGTCCAGCTGGACCCCTTTTTTGTTGCGGGTGGTGTAGGCCAGAAGACTGTGCATGCGCCGTCCCGCCCCACGCTGTCATCCCCGTCGGAACGAAGTGGAGAGCGGGGACCTCATAGGACGTCGCGGCAAGAGATCAGGGACTCGGCTGCACCGTCCGGGATAACAGCAGTTTGTGTTGATGCCATTGCGGCAGGAGGTCTCCTATTGGCTGACGCCATCTGGGATGACAAATACTGGGGTTGCCCTCCTTACGCCCCCGGCTTGACCGTGATCTGCATCTGCCAGATTTGTTCTGCAGGGCGGCCTGCTTCAAATTCCCATGGCCGCGCATAGCGCAGAACCAGAGCTTGGCCCGCAGTGCCTTGTAAATCCACGGGGGCGGAGATGGTTTTGAAGCGGAAGCGTGTCCAGTCATTGCCGCCCACCATGCCTTGTTTGCGCCCCTCAGGGTTTTCGGGCTGTGAGGTTTTGTCGACCAAGACGACGCCCGCAGGCAGGGACTGAACTTCCCAAGAATAGCCCGCTGTCGGCGTGCCCAATAAATGCACCTCAAAGGTCTGACCTGTTTTCAGCGTCTTGATGGTGCCTGTTTCTGAGGCGGCAAAGATCATATTTGTGGACTTTTCGGCTGCGATTAGACCTGCACACCCACTGATGGCAACAAGACCCAGACTGAGCAGCGCAAACGGCTTCATCGCGTTCATCTTACACACCTTTCAACGCCCGATAGGCCAATGGCGGTTGTACTTAAAAGCGCGCCGCCCAAGCCTCAATCGCGTCAGCATGGGCCTGCTTCTCGGCTGGCGTCAAATAGCTACCGCTAAAGCTATTGTGTGCAAGGCGCACCAATTCATCCTTATTGAGGTCTAGGGCACTGGCGATGGCGTGCCAATTGGCGTTGAGATAGCCGCCGAAATAGGCCGGATCGTCGGAATTGATTGTGGCTTTCAGGCCTTTTTCCAACATGGTGCGCAATGGGTGTTGGGTGAGGTCGTGCACCACGCACAGGGAAAGGTTTGAAAGCGGGCAGACGGTCAAGGTCAAGCCGTCCTTGGCGATGCGCGCGACCAAAGCCTCATCTTCCAACGCACGATTGCCATGGTCGATTCGGTCGATTCTAAGCAAGTCGAGCGCTTCCCAGACATAGGCTGGCGGGCCCTCTTCGCCAGCATGGGCAAACAAGTGCAAGCCCTTCGCGCGGGCAGCTTCAAAGACGCGGGCAAATTTCGAAGGTGGGTGGCCGACTTCGCTGGAATCGAGGCCAACGCCGAAAATATGGGCGAGATAGGGTTCTGCCGCTTCTAAGGTCGCAAAGGCGGCGTCTTCGTCCAAATGTCTCAAGAAGCAAAGGATTAGCTTCGAAGTCACGCCCAATTGGGCTTGCCCATCGGCCAACGCCCGCGCAATTCCCCCGATCACCACGCCCATCTCAATCCCGCGATCGGTATGGGTTTGCGGGTCAAAGAAGACTTCTACATGGCGGCAGGCATCGGCGGCTACCCGCTTCAAATAGGCCATGGTCAAATCGTAAAAATCCTGCTCGACTTGGAGCACGCCCGCGCCTTGGTAATAGATGTCGAGAAAATCTTGCAAATTGGAAAAGCTATAGGCGGCGCGCACCTCTTCCACGCTGTTGAACGGGATCGCGATCTTGTTGCGCTGGGCCAAAGCAAACATCAGTTCGGGTTCCAGCGAGCCTTCCAAATGCAAATGAAGCTCTGCCTTGGGCAGGCCAGCGATAAAGGCGTCACGGTCAAAAGCAGTCATAAGGGTCCCCGGGAGCGTGGTTGGCGCAACAGGGCCAAATGGCCCCGCCGTTTAGATCACAGGCCTTCTAAATCATCGGGGCTGTTGCGCAACTGCTTTGTGGGGCGTTTGGGTGTGCTGGGTCTAGTTGAGGGCGTCTGGCGCTGTTGCGTCGGGCTCATCAATCATTGCCGCCACGGCTTCCCAATGATCGGCCATTTCGAGGTCGCCCATGGCGGCGGCTTCCGCTGCCCGCATGACCGCAATCACAGCACCATCTTCGCCATAGCGCGCTTGTAACAGGCGGGCGGCATGGGTGATGGCGTCATGGGCATTGCCGCCTGGCGCGCTCACTTTAGGGAGAGTCCGGTTTCCATTGTTCGGAATGTGCAAGCAATGCCCAGCTTTTCAAGGGCAGATAGGTCAGCCACCGCAGTTTGATGGGTCTGGGCGTTGGCGGGGGCAGGGCGCGCTTCGATGGCCAAGGCCTTACCGGTTGCCGCTTCGCTGGCCTTGGCGACCGCCCCAGCAGAGGTCAAAGTGCCGCTGCCCATGTCAAAGAAGCCCGCATGGCCTTGCAGCACGATCTGGGCGATTAGTTTGGCTGCATCATCGGCATGCACCCAGTCGCGGCTGGCGTCATAGAGGGGCAGGGGTCGTTCGGATAGAGCATGGTCGCGCGCGCGAAATGGCAGGCTGGCAAGTGCGCCTTTATGACCCTCACCTTGGCCATAAACCGACGCTAAGCGAAAACCCGTAGCAATCGGGGCGGCATCGGGGCCGGTGCCCTGGCTAGCGGCAAAATAGTCAAACGCCTGTTTGGCGCGGCCAAAGGCGGTTTTGGGCTGGAAGCCTGCAATCACGGCCGGGTCGCTCGATTGGTCAGACCTCGCTTCTCCATAAACCTGTAGGGATGAAGCCCAATAAATGGCCCGTTGCTTTGCCACCGCATAGTCCCACACCCGACGGGGAAGGTGATAGGAAGTCTCAAACAAAGCATCCATATCGCCCGCGCTATGACCCGCGTCAGCAAAGCACAAAACGCCTGCAACATCGCGCCACGCTTTGTCGAGATGTGTCATCAACTCATCGGGCGTCCAGAGGTCCGCCATTTTTGCGGGCAGATTGGCCCATTTGCCCGACGCGCTGGAGCCTAATTGGTCGCAAATGATCAATTGTACGCTACCGTCCTCTGCCAATTGCCGCGCTACTGCGCTACCGACTAGGCCTGCGCCGCCAATGATGATGAATTTCCGGCCTTGAGAGGGCATGCTGACATCCGCTTTGTGCTAATCTTACACATCAACACCCAATGTGTGTGAATTTCACACATTTACGAGCGATTTTGAGCGCTGTCTAGCAGCTTGGCAGCTTGGCTTGCAGGTACCATGTTAGATCCATGACCCATCCAGCGCCGCCCACCTCAGTGGTAAAGCTTTCCCCCCTGCGGCTGCTTGCCTATGCGCTGCCGGCGGTGCCCATAGCGGCCTTGGGCCAGCCCTTTTACATGTTTGCGCCCACCTTTTACGCCAAGGAAGTCGGCATTGGGGCGGGTCTGATTGGCCTCATCCTCTTGATTGTTCGGGTGTTAGATGCGGCGAGTGATTTGGTAGCTGGTCGCTTATCGGATGAGACACCCGGTCGATTTGGGCGACGTAAGCCTTGGGTTTTATTGGCAAGCCCGCTGGCGGCTTGGTCAGCCTATATGATTATGACGCCGCCAGAGGGCGCAGGGGCGGCCTATTTCGCGCTCTGGACTTTGTTGGTCTCCATCTCTTGGGCAGCCATTACGCTGCCGCTCAATGCTTGGGGGGCAGAGCTTAGCCCCGATTACCGCGAGCGCATCGTGGTGACGGCGTGGCGCGAGATTGCCACTGTCTTGGGCGTGATTGGCGCAGTAGGCCTGGTCGCCGTCGTTTCAAATGGGGGGCCATTGCGCGAAGCCCTCGCCATGCTGGGGCTGTTTGCTGCCGTTACGACACCCTTGGCGTGCGGCATTTGCGTACTTTTGGTGCCGGACCCACCTTTGACAACACAGCCTGTGGCTAGCTTGAAAGACGGTTTGAAGGATTGTGCGGCAAATGAACCGTTTCGGCGCTTGGTGGCGGCCTATGTCATCAATGGCATTGCCAATGGGCTGCCGGCCACTTTATTCCTCTACTTTGTTTCCGAACGTTTGGGCCGCTCGGATTTACAAGGTGCCTTGCTGGGTACGTATTTTCTTGCTGGCCTAATTTCAGCGCCGTTTTGGGCGTGGCTGGGTGGCCGCTTTGGCAAGGACCGCGTCTGGCGCTGGGCCATGGTTTGGGCGTGCCTGATCTTTGCTTTGGCACTGGGCGTTACGGGGCCGCAGGACTGGATATTGTTTTTGGTTGTGTGTGTTGGGTCGGGGCTCGCACTGGGGGCTGACATCGTCTTGCCTGCGGCCATGCAGGCCGATGTGGTTGACCTTGATGAGTTGAAGACCGGCCAAGCGCCCAGAACTGGGCTCTATTTTGCTCTGTGGAGTGTTGCGACCAAGCTAGCGCTCGCGGTCTCTGCAGGGGCGGCATTTGGCATCTTGGGGCTGGTAGGGTTCAACACGCAAGGCGGCATACAATCCGAGCTGGCGCTCAACAGCCTGGTCGCACTTTATTGCGCCATCCCAATTGGCCTAAAGCTCGTCGCTATTACAATGATGCGCGGCTTTCCAATTGACGCCGCCGAGCAAGCTCGCATCAGGGCTGAGATTGAGGTCAACCGGCGTTTAAGCAGCCAATAGCCCTATTCGCGGGGCGAGTTGGCAACGGAGGTCACCTTCCGATAATCAAAGCTTTGGCCTGCGATTTTGAATGCCGTCCGCACCCAGCGTCCGCTTCCATCATACCACAAATCCGTATTGACTGCACCGCGCACACGGTAATGATTGGCCCGTACAGGCGTTCCGCCAATCTGCAGAACTTCTTCGCCGACGCGATTGACATTGACGCGGCTCAATTTGCCGTCGCGGCTGTCTAGCAGTCGGGACTGATTGATCGTGCTAACGCGCCACCAGCTGGAAGGTAGGATGGCTGCGGGCGCATTGCCTTTAAAGCCCGTCCCATCCACGACGATGTTGGCTCCACGCAGATTTGCCGCAACAGACTTGTTAGATCGATTTTCTTGGTCCGAACAATTCAGGCTGGTCAATTGATTGCCACGCCAAGCCTCTTCGCAGCGGTGGCGATAGCTAAAGCTAATGGGGCCAATCTTGCCCGCCATATCAATGGCAATGCGAACATTGGTGATGTCAGCAGATTTTGAAACCGTCACGATGTGCTTGCCCACGGGCTTGCCATTCATCAGGATTTCAAATTCGGTACGTCCCGGTGTGGTGGACGCTGCCGCACTCGATGTTAGTGCCGTGCCGCCCAGCACAACGGTAGAGGCGAGCAGGCAGAGTTGGAGGGTGCTTTTGGACGACATCTCAAAGCCTCTTTTTTTGAAAGTGAGGTGGAGTATCAGGCAAAAATCAGTTGAAACGGTTAATTAGCCAGCCCAATGGGCCTTTCAAGCGGACGTTGCCGGTCTGCGCGATCAAGCAGATGCAATCACCGCCTTTGGCAGCACCGGGTTGATGCTCGCTGTCTTCGTCATGCACCAAAAGATCGCCACGACGATAGATTTGATTGCCATCGTCGAGTTCACCTGACAGGACAAGGGTAACTTCAAGGCCAGAGTGGCCATGTTCGGGCACTTTGCGGCCAGCTTCCAACTTCAGCAATTCCGCGTCACAACCGGGCAAAGGCATCATCAACATGCCGGCCAGATTGCGCCGCCAGCGGCCTTGGTCGAGGGACGACAGCACATGGGCCATATCGTCAATCTCGCGCAGCGAATATTTGGAATAATCATCGCCGACTTCGGCTTCCAGCCAAGCAGGCTGGGCGATTTCAACCGGCTCTATCGCATCCAAAAGCATGCCACCAGCAGCATCAAAGGTGCGCGTAACTTCGCGCGCTTGTGGCTGTAAAGCCAAATGTGCGGATACGACTAACGCCGGTCCACGCGGCAAACTGCCTGCCGCATAGTCCAGCATGAGCGCCTGATAGCGCTGATCCTCTTCAATCGTATGAGCAGTGAATTCGTCGTTCATGGGTTTGGTTGTGCCGCCGGTTTGTGAGATAGTCTTTGCAACTTACGTTGAAATCCCTTTAGTGGATCATAAGCACTGAAAAAACCCCGTGTGGCACGCCTTGGGCGGGCAGCGCAATAAGCTGGTTGAGGACACGACTATGGCAGGCTGGGCCAATCCTGATGATCCCTTGGTTTCCACCCAATGGCTTGCCGACAAGCTGGGTGCGCCAGATGTCCGCATCATTGACGCCTCGTGGCACATGCCTTCAGCCGGGCGCAATGCCAAGGAGGAGTATGACGCGGCCCATATTCCAGGCGCTGTCTTCTTTGATATTGATGAGATTTCAGACACCGCGAGCCCCTACCCACACATGATGCCCAGTCCAGAGAAATTCGCCAGCCGGGTCAAGAAACTGGGCTTGGGGGATGGTCTCCGTTTAGTGGTCTATGACAGCACAGGGGTTTTTTCCGCCGCTCGTGTATGGTGGATGTTCCGCCATATGGGCCATGATGATGTGGTGGTGCTCGATGGTGGTTTGCCAAAATGGCAAGCTGAGAATCGCGAGACCGAAGATATGCCACCCATCGCGCGCGAGCGGCACTTCACCGTTCGCCGCCGCGCCGATTTGATCCGGGACAAGGGCCAAATTTTAGCGAAGGTTGAAGCGCGTAGCGCGCAAATCCTCGACGCCCGCCCCGCCGGTCGCTTTGCAGGAACCGCTCCCGAGCCGCGCCCCAATCTGCCTAGCGGGCACATGCCCGGTGCCTTCAACGTGCCTTTTTCGACCCTACTGAAGCCAGACAATACAATGAAGGATCCTGCTGAACTGGCAGAAATCTTTAAGGCAAGTGGCGTAGATCTTGGCAAGCGCGTGGTGACGACGTGTGGCTCTGGCGTCACCGCCTGTGTCATTGCCCTAGCTCTGGCGCGTTTGGGGCTGTGGGATGTGCCCGTCTATGATGGGGCCTGGAGCGAGTGGGCCGCAGACCCCGCCTCTCCGATCGAGACTGAGGCTGCTGGATGAGCAAGAGTTCAAAAGGGGCCACTGGTGAAGGCCTTTCGGCTGCGACCCGATTGGTACAAATCGGCCGGGATCCATTTTCTCACGAGCGGGTGATCAATCCACCCATTCAGCGCGGCTCGACCGTGCTGTTTGACAATGCTGATGACCTCTATCGCGCCGGCCCGATGAGCGAGATGAAGGGCTATGGGTTGGAAGGTCTGTCCACCCAAGACCGCTTGTGCGACGCCTTGACGGAGATTTCCGGCGGCGTTGGTACGGTGCTAGCTCCGTCGGGATTACAAGCGCTAACACTTGCTTTGATGGCCGCCACTAGGGCTGGCGATCATGTGTTGCTAACAGATTCTTCCTATGGCCCGACGCGGCGCTTTTGTCGCGAGGTTTTGGGCAATTATGGCGTTGAAACAGAGATTTACGATCCGCGCATCGGAGGCGATATTGCAGGGCTGATCCGGCCCAATACCTGCCTCATCATCCTCGAAAGCCCCGGCTCTTTGACGTTTGAGCTGCAAGATGTGCCAGCCATTACCGCAGTCGCCAAAGCCCATGGTGTGGCGACTTTGATCGACGATACCTGGACGGCTGGCCTTTATATGAAGCCTTTTGATCTGGGCGTGGATATCTCGATGCAGGCCTTGACCAAATATCAAGGCGGGCATGCCGATGTGCTCGCAGGTGCTTTGATCACCAATAGCGAGGAATGGCTGAACAAGCTGAAGACCATGCACCAAATGTTGGGCATTGGAACCTCTGCCGAAGATGCGTGGCTGACGTTGCGTGGCTTGCGTACCATGGGCTTGCGCATGGCCCATCAAGACCAGGTTGCGCGCGACATTGCGCTTTGGCTGGAGGCTCGGCCCGAAGTGGCGCAAGTGCTTCATCCGGCGCTGCCATCGCACCCCGATCATGCCATTTGGCAGCGCGACTTTACCGGTGCTGGCGGCTTGTTTTCGGTGGTGTTTAAGGCCTTCTCGGCGGCAAAGATCAATGCGATGGCCGAAGCCTATCAGATATTCTCCATGGGCTTTTCATGGGGCGGATTTGAGAGCTTGGCGCTTCCGAGCACAGTTCAGATCACCCGACAATTTCCACCCCGGCATCCAAATGGACCGATCATGCGCTATTCGATTGGCTTGGAAGCACCAGAAGACCTGATTGCCGATCTGGAGCGCGGCTTTGCTGTGCTTAACGCCGCTTAGACTGGCTGAGGCCAAGCGGAACCGAGGTCGTACGTTTGGCCACGCGAATCACAATGCGCGATTGAACGTCTGACACGAGGCCTTGGCCGAGCAATTTGTCGCGCAGGAAACCGTCATAAGCATGCATGTCGGTGGTCACGACACGGATCATATAATCGACCGCCCCTGTCACCGTAGCGCAATCAACAACTTCAGGCCAAGTTGCCACGGCGGCCTCGAATTTCTCGAGGTTTTCGCGGTTTGGCAGAGCTAGTTTCACCGAGGCCATCACTTCAAAATCTAGGCCTAAAGCGGCGCGCTCCAGAATGGTCACCCGCTTGGTGATGACACCAATTTCTTCAAGGCGTTTGATGCGCCGCCAACATGGGCTTGACGACAGACCGACCTTGTCGGCAATCTCGGCAACTGACAGTGCCGCATCTTCTTGGACCAGATCGAGTATGCGTACATCAATGGCGTCTAATTCTTCCGACACGAATTTTCCTCAATTCTGGCAAAGTGAACATGTATCTTGCGCATTCCTTCGCAAATAACGAAAAAAAGAGCAAGCTTTTTCCGCGAAAACAGAAGATGATGCCCTGATAAAAGCAGACCACGTTCGCTGTGGTCGAGAAACCCGAGGGCCTACCAAATGCTCCATCGCGAAGTTCTGTTAACTGACAAGTATGAACTCGATGAGGGTAGAGCGTTTCTAACCGGCATCCAAGCCCTTGTACGGCTTCCTCTGGACCAAAAACGCCGCGATGTGAAGGCCGGTTTGAACACTGCGGGCTTTATCTCTGGCTATCGCGGGTCGCCACTGGGCGGCTATGACATGCAGCTGGAGCGGGCGTCTAAGCTTCTGAAAACTCACGATATCGAGTTCTGGCCGGGCCTCAATGAAGACCTCGGCGCGACAGCCGTTTGGGGCAGCCAACAATTGGGCCAGTTTGCGGGCGCCCGTTTTGATGGCGTTTTTGGTATTTGGTATGGCAAGGCACCTGGCGTGGACCGCACCGGCGACGTGTTCAAGCACGCTAATTTCGCGGGTACCTCCAAATTCGGCGGCACCTTGGCAATTGCAGGCGATGACCATGTTTGCAAAAGCTCGACCTTGCCCAGCCAGTCTGAGTTTGCGTTCATCGATGCGGAGATGCCCATTCTGTCGCCAGCATCGATCCAAGATGTTCTGGACTTTGGCTTGTACGGCTTTGCCCTATCGCGCTATTCCGGCGCTTGGACGGGCCTGATTGCTTTAGCCGATACAATGGATTCAGGTGCCGTGATTGATGTCGGTGCCCATCGCTTTGATATCCGCTTGCCCACAGACTTCGAAATGCCGCCTGAAGGCGTCAGTCTGCGTCGCGGCGATGATCCTATGGCTAAGGAAGCGCGGCTGCGTCAGTATAAGTTGCCAGCAGCACAAGCCTTTGTGCGCGCCAATAGTCTTGATCGGGAGATCTTGTCGGGCGACAAGCGCCGCATCGGTCTGGTGGCGACTGGCCAAGCCACGCGGGACATTTTTGAGGCCTTAGACGCCTTGGGCATCAGCCCAGAATTGGCCGCCGAACTTGGCTTCGCGATTTATAAAGTCGCCATGCCTTGGCCATTGGAACCCTATCATTTGCGCGGCTTTGCCTTGGGGCTGGAGACTTTGTTGGTGGTCGAGCACAAGCGCGCTTTGATCGAGACCCAAATCCGCGATGCGCTCTATGATTTGCCCGATGGCAAGCGCCCGCGGGTGATTGGCAAGAAGGGGTTGGATGGTAAGCCCTTGCTGCCCGACACCGCTTCCATCTCCATCCCCGTTTTAGCGAAGACTTTGTTTGATCTGGTACCCGAAGGCCCGCACCGCGAGCAGGCTTTGGCCTATTTGAACCGCGTGCAGGAAAGCAAGGACCGGGCAAAGGCGCTGGAAGGCGATGCGCACCGCACGCCGCATTTCTGTTCCGGTTGCCCGCACAATAGCTCCACTGTCGTGCCAGAAGGCTCGCGCGCGCTGGCTGGCATTGGCTGTCACTATATGGCGACCTTCATGCCTGAGCGGCAAACCGACATGACGAGCCAAATGGGCGGCGAGGGGATTGGCTGGATCGGACAAGCGCCGTTCACAGAAGAAGACCATGTCTTTGTGAATTTAGGCGATGGCACTTATTCGCACTCAGGCTCGCTGGCCATTCGTGCGGCGGTGACGGGCCAAGTCAATGTGACCTACAAGCTGCTTTATAACGACGCAGTCGCCATGACCGGTGGTCAGTCCACCGAAAGTGGCCAGACAACCCCCCAAATTGCCAAGCAATTGCTGGGTGAAGGCGTGAAGAAAGTCGTGATCGTCGCGGATGAGCCGACGCGCTATGCCAATGTGGTGCTAGAGCCTTCTGTCCGCGTCTATCCGCGTGAGGAATTGGATGCGGTCCAGCGCCGCTTGCGCGAAACCAAGGGCGTTACCGTCCTGATCTATGACCAAATGTGTGCGACCGAGAAGCGCCGCCGGATTAAGCGCAAGCTGCTCAAGGCCACTTCGACGCGCGCCTATATAAACCCCGCTGTGTGTGAAGGCTGTGGCGATTGTTCTAAACAGTCCAACTGCTTGTCCATCCATCCGCTTGAAACCGATTTCGGCACAAAGCGGCAGATTGATCAGTCGTCCTGCAACCAAGACACACGCTGTGTGGATGGCTTCTGCCCCTCTTTCGTCACAGTGGAGGGAAGCCACAATGCCAAGCGCGAGCGGGCGCGTCCGACTTTTGATGCGACCAATATCCCTTTGCCAGAGCCCATGAGTTTAGAGCGCCCACGCTCCATCGTCTTTACAGGCGTTGGCGGCACAGGTGTGACCACGGTTTCGGCCATTGTTGGCATGGCAGCCCATGTCGATGGCAAAGCTTCCTCAACCCTCGACATGACGGGCCTCGCGCAAAAGGGTGGGCAGGTGTTGAGCCATGTGCGCATCGCCAATCAGCCTAGCGACATTCGGTCTGGTCGTGTGCCCCCGGCGTCTGCTGACGTGATGATCGCGGGCGACTTGATCGTGGCAACCAATCTCGACGGCCTCAATCTGGTCTGCAAAGAGACGACCCGCGCAGTAGCCAATTTCGACATCCAACCCACCAGCGAATTCATCCACAATCGCACACGTGGCTATCGCGGTCAGCCAAAAGTTGATTTGTTTGCCCAAGCGGTGCGCGAGCTTGGCGTCATTCATGCTGAAGGCCTCGCGGAAGAATATCTGTATGACGCGCTTTATTCCAATATGATCTTATTGGGTTTTGCGTGGCAGCGTGGGCTGGTTCCTGTATCGCTGCGCGGACTGTATCGAGCGATCAAGCTCAATGGCGTGGCGATTGATGAGAATGTGCTGGCCTTTGATCTCGGGCGCTTGGCGGCCTATGACCCGGCACGCTTGAAAGAGATGGTGCCGGTTCGCGAGCCTCCGCCAGAAAAGTCCCTTGATGACTTAATCGCTCATCGTATTGCGCATCTGACGGCCTATCAAAACGAGAGCTATGCGCGGATCTATGCCGACGCGGTGGCTCAAGTCCGCAAGGCCGAAACTGAGGCAAGTTTAGGCACTGCGCTGACCCGGGCTGTCGCCGTCAATCTGGCAAAAGTCATGGCGTATAAGGATGAGTATGAAGTCGCACGGCTTTATGCCGACCCCGCCTATATGCAAGGGCTCAACGCGACCTTAGGGGGCCGGAAGTCGTTGAAGATATGGCTGGCTCCGCCCTTCCTAGGTAAAAAAGATGAGGCAACAGGCTTGCCCAAGAAACAAGCCTTTGGTGCTTGGATTTTGGGGGCGTTTAAAGTGCTGCAGCACGGTAAAATAGTACGTGGGACGGCTCTTGATATCTTTGGCGCGACAGAAGAGCGGGCGAAAGAGCGCGCTTTCCGCGACCAATATCTTGCTGATTTGCCTGTCTTGCTGAAAAGTCTGTCGACAGCGA
>CALRLV020000031.1:0-13687 GCA_943368895.1 Ferrovibrio terrae | reverse complement strand
TCACCGACGACAGCTTTGAAACGGACGTTCTAAAAGCTTCGGGTCCCGTTCTTGTGGACTTTTGGGCAGAATGGTGTGGTCCATGCAAGCAGATCGGCCCAGCTCTGGAAGAGATTTCAGAGGAAATGGCTGGCCAGCTTGTGGTCGCCAAGTTGAACATTGACGATAATCCAGGCACGGGGTCCCGCTATGGCGTGCGCGGCATCCCAACCATGATGCTGTTCAAGGACGGTCAAGTGGTTTCCACGAAAGTCGGTGCGATGGCAAAAAGCCGCATCTCGGCTTGGATTGGCGAAAGCCTCTAACGCTTCATTCTGGCGGCAAACAAACAATTTGGACGACTTTGAGGTCGCGCCGGATTCGATTGGCGACCCGCGTGATGTCATCTGGGCGAAGCGGGGCAATCGCATCGCCCTTGGGGCTTAAGCGCGCTTCCTCTAGCGCCTGAATGATCGAGTCTGAGCTTGTGGTGATAACGCGCCCACGACGCAGACTCTCGGCGATTGTGATGCCGATCACATCGCCTTTAGAATCAAAGGCAGGCCCGCCCGAAAGCCCGCCCAAAGTACCGCGCAGCCCTTTGGACCTTGAAACCTCCGCCCAGGCCAAGGTGTTTTCACGCCCGCGCCAGGCCCCTTCCGTGATCATCAACTCGCGCCCGATCAAGCGGCTCACCACTTCGCCCGGCTGGCCTTGAGGGAACCCAATATGAAATCCGCTCGCACCAACTTGTAGGTCCGCTTCATTCAGGTCCAGCGCTAAAGGCTCAGGACCGCCTTGGGTTTTCAAGATCGCCACATCAGCACGCTTCGACACATAAACCAAAGACGCAGCCACCAACTGCTGGTCCTGTCCATTGACCACACCCAAGCGCTCACAGCCCAAGGCGACATGACGGGCCGTCAACCACGTTCCATTGTCGCCAATCGCAAAGCCGGTTCCGCTTGACCAAGGACCTGCACGTTGTGCTTCCACCATGGACTGATCGTCATAGGGACTGGGCGCCGGCAAAAGCGGCCCTTTCGGCTCGTCTTCCTTCGTGGCTTCTGCTTTTGGCTTCGTGTCTTCTGCTTCTGGCACGACAAACGTATCAGCGGGCCTAGAAGGCGGTTGCAATTCTGCTCGATCTTGGACGCGACCAAGCATCCACGCCGCCGCGACGATTAGGACCAAAAGGATCAAAATGCCATCGCCGAATCGTCTCAGCATTGCGTATCAGCCATTCAAGGCCGAAGCCGTCAACAAAGCAGCGCCAATCTTCACGCCAACCAGCACGGCGGCAGATGCCATCTCGCCATTTTCAATGCGCTTCGACAGCCCACGGACAACCAGATCGACTAAACGAAACATCACCAATTGCAGAACCAACGCCGTCAGGCCCCAGATGATAACATCCAGCAAAGCATGGGATGTCGCCAAAGTTGCTGCAATCGGGATGGCAATGCCAATGGCGGCACCGCCTAAGGAAAGGCCAGCCGCACTATTGCCAGCGCGAACGAGCTCGATCTCACGGTGCGGCGTAATGGCCATATAAAGCCAAACGCCAAAGGCCCAAATCAAAATAGCCACGCCGCCCTGAAACAGAAAAGCGGGCAGTCCTGTGACAAAGGCTTGCAACGAGGGATCCATACTTCACTTTCCTCTCTGGTTCAGTGGAACATAACTTCCAGTGCTGACGTTTTGGCTTTAATGCGTCAAGCATCAAATGGAAATTGGCCTGCGGGCAAGACCCGCCTGTGCCGCCTGAACTGGAGCCAACATGACCACCGCCACCAAAGTCGCCCTTGTTACGGGCTCCACCAGCGGAATTGGACTGGCAATTGCCGAAGCCTTTGCGGCGGCCGGCTATGGCGTCGTGATCAATGGTCTGGGCGACGCGGATCAAATAGAGGCGACCCGAGCCAAGCTGGCCCAAGATCATAAGGTCGATGTGCTCTATCATCCCGCCAATATGATGGCTCCAACTGAAATTGAAGACATGGTAGCCAAAACCCGCGCCCACTTCGGGCGGCTGGATGTGCTGGTCAACAATGCTGGTATTCAATTTGTTGCCCCGATTGAGGATTTCCCTGCCGAAAAATGGGATCAGATCATTGGCATCAATCTCAGCTCAGCTTTCCACACCATTCGCCACGCAATTCCAGGAATGGCGGCACAAAAGTGGGGCCGGATCATCAATATCGCCTCGGCGCATGGCTTGGTCGCCAGCCCGTTTAAGTCTGCCTATGTCGCCGCCAAACATGGCGTGGTGGGTCTCACAAAGACCGTAGCACTGGAACACGCTAAAGAGGGCGTCACCTGCAACGCAATCTGCCCTGGCTATGTTCTGACCGGCTTGGTGAAGGCGCAAATCCCAGATCAAGCAAAATCACGCGGCATCACCGAGGAAGAGGTCATCCAAAACGTCTTGCTCGCCGCGCAGCCGACCAAGCAATTTGTGACGGTTGAGCAAGTCGCCTCATTCGCGCTTTATCTGGCCAGTGACTCCGCCGCTCAAATCAATGGTGCGATCCTGACGATGGATGGCGGCTGGACAGCGCAATAAAGGTGGCGACTAGTCGGCTTTTGGCTTTTTGCAGTGCGCAATCAGCGCGTCGAGCTGCGCTGGCTGGGGCGCTGAGACGGTGATGGCGGCACCATTGCTCGAAAACTCTAGCGGTTTGCCGGCACCAAGGCGCACCAAGACCGGGTCGGATGAGACCGTATCGGCCGCGCCATCCACTTCATAGCCATTGGCACTTGGCTTCCAGCTCATCGTCAGACTCGCACTTTTGCCTGCACTACTGACCCGAACCAATCCGGTCGTGCCCTTTGTAGGCCCCGGTAGACCAGAGACAGCGATGGTATAACCGCCCCCTGTGCGACAGGCGACAGAGGCCAGCGCACCCTTCTGCCCCAAAGGAGATGCAATTCGACCAATACTCGGCTCCCGCCAAGCGGCAACCTCGGTCTCTGAGGCTGGGCTTGGGACAGAAGCCGTCTCCCAGCGCATTTGACCGGCCCTCACGTCGTAGAAGGCAATTGATTGAACCGGCGTCTCTTCTGGAGAAGCCACCACCACCTTGCGCGAAGCAGGCGGGCAAAAGCCAGCCAGCGCCAGCCCGCGCGCCCGAACCTCTGGGCGAAGACTCCCCGCCTGAAGCCGCTCGGCCAAAACAACCCTTGTTGCCCGGCGCAAATCCAAGACGATCACGCGCGCGGTACAGGGTTTAGGCGTAGCGTCTCCAGCGACCAGAACAGCCACTTCCGGCAACAGGCCACCGGTAGGCCAAACCGCTTGGATTGAAAGTTTTTGTGGGCTGCCCGCAATCCCAACTTCTGGCTTACCATCATCGGTCGCCTTGTCTGGTAGCAGCGCCTGACCTTGGCCTTTTGCCTGCGCATCACGAGGATAGATCAAGACCCCATCCAAATAGGCAGCTGCGCCGCCATCCCTTGTCTTGATCTCGATTAAGCCACGGGACGTTAGGAGCTGGGTTTCTGGCAAGCTTGGCAGAGTTGCCCCAGCACGCACCAAATCGGCAAAGCGCATGCCAGCCGACTGCACCACACCGTCGCGGCGTATCTCTGTCAAAACCAACGTGCCAGCTTGGGGACCGGTTTGAAATTTAAATACCAAAGTCTCTGGCATCGCCTTAGTTCCGGCTTTAACCGATGTGCCTGGCTTGAAAACATAGCCGATTTCAGCGCCGGTTTGCAGGCTTTGAAATGATCGAGACGAGATATAGCCTGCTTGGGAAGCGCGCACTTCAAGATCGTTGAGATATTGTTCAATCGATAAATTGGTTCCCACAGGGCCTTGAACCGAGTCCAACTCTGCCAAAATGGTTTGGGGAAGGACTGACAGAAGTGCTTGGTTGGTCTGTCCTTGGGTGGGTGCTGTTACCGACGATCCAATACCAACCGGGGCCGCAGACCTCAAAAACGGCAGAATGATGCCACCGGAAGCAACGCCCAGCCCAAAGGAAAACAAGGCAACCAAGGCCAACATGCCCACGCCAAAACGTGGGCCATAAATCGGCTTAGAAACAATTGTTACGGGCTCGCGATCCATCGGTTGTACCATAGGCGGATGTAGAGCTTATTTGCCCCTGTCGCCAAGTGAGCTGGCGCAACCATCTTGCTTCCACTGCAGGGGAAAAGCCCGTTTGCCCTTCAAACCACGGCCAACGCACGCTAAACAGTTTCTATGACCACTGTATCGCCTGCCGAACCGCCCATGACCCCCGCCCTGGTTGCCGAACACGGCCTCTCGGAGTCAGAATATGCCATTATTCTCGACCGTTTGGGCCGCGAGCCCAATCTGACGGAGCTCGGCATTTTTTCGGTCATGTGGTCAGAGCATTGTAGCTACAAAAGCTCGCGGCGGCATCTGGCTAAGTTCCCGACCAAGGGCCCACGTGTCATCCAAGGCCCCGGTGAAAACGCTGGTGTCATTGATATTGATGATGGTCAGGCCGCCGTCTTTAAAATGGAAAGCCACAATCACCCAAGCTTTATCGAGCCGTATCAAGGCGCGGCAACGGGCGTTGGCGGTATCATGCGCGATGTATTCACCATGGGCGCGCGCCCCATTGCTTTGGCCAACGCGCTGCGCTTTGGCAGCCCAGATCATCCTTTAACGCGCCGCTTGGTTTCAGGCGTGGTGGCGGGGATCGGCGGCTACGGCAATTGTGTAGGCGTACCAACTGTCTGTGGCGAAACAAATTTCCACCCCGGCTATAATGGCAATATTCTGGTCAATGCTATGTGCGTAGGCCTCGCCGATGCCGACAAGATTTTCTATGCGCGCGGTGCCAAGATTGGCAGCCCCATCGTATATTTCGGCTCCAAAACCGGTCGCGATGGCATCCATGGCGCGACCATGGCCAGTGCTGAATTTGACGAGGCAAGTGAAGAAAAGCGCCCCACCGTGCAAGTTGGCGACCCATTTGTCGAAAAGCTGTTGATTGAGGCCTGCCTTGAACTCATGGCCACTGACAGCATTGAAGCGATTCAAGACATGGGGGCTGCTGGCCTGACCTCCTCCTCGGTGGAAATGGCGGGCAAAGAATATCTGGGCATTGAACTGGATATGAATTCGGTCCCTGTGCGTGAAACCGCGATGACACCCTATGAAATGATGTTGTCCGAAAGCCAAGAACGCATGCTGGCCATTTTAAAGCCGGGCCGCGAGGCAGAGGCTGAAGCCATCATGAAGAAGTGGGACATTGATTTTGCCGTTATTGGTAAAACGACTGACACAGGACGCATGGTCCTACATTGGAATGGCGCCATTGTCTGTGACATCCCCGTAGCGCCACTGAGTGAAGATGCGCCCAATTATGATCGGCCTTGGGTTCAACCAACGCTGCACCCTGCTGTGACCAGCGCGATGGTAACGCCAATTGACGATTGGCGCGGTGCCACATTGACGCTCTTGTCCTGCCCCGATGGCGCATCAAAGCGCTGGCTGTGGGAGCAATATGATCGCCACGTGATGGCCGATAGCTTGGAAGAAAGCGCCACTCCATCGGATGCGGCGGTCGTGCGCATCCACAATACCAAAAAAGCACTGGCTATTAGTTGCGACTGTACCCCGCGCTATGTCTTGGCGGACCCATTCGAAGGCGGGAAACAAGTTGTTGCTGAAGCTTGGCGGAATCTGACCGCGACGGGTGCCAGTCCGATTGCCATCACCGACAATCTGAATTTCGGTAACCCACAACGCCCCGAAATCATGGGCCAGTTTGTGCGTGCCACCGACGGCATGGCAGAAGCCTGTGCCGTCCTCGACTTCCCGGTCGTCTCGGGCAATGTGAGCCTCTATAATGAGACCTCCGGCCAAGCGATCCCGCCGACGCCTGCAATTGGCGGTGTTGGGCTTCTGACCGACTATACCAAGCGTGTTGGATTTGGTGCGGTAAACATGGGCGATATGGTCATTTTGGTCGGCCAAACAACGGATAATTTGGGCGCGACCTTGGCGCTGCGCGAGCTATGGGGCCGTGAAGATGGCGCGCCACCACACGTCGACCTAGCCAAAGAACGAGTGACCGGTGACGTTGTTCGCAGCTTGATCCAAGCTGGCCACATCCGCTCGTGCCATGATTTATCTGATGGCGGGCTCCTGATCGCGGCAGCTGACATCGCCATGGCGTCGGGCACTGGCCTTGCCATCGCACTTCCGCAAGGCCTTAGCCTTGAAGCAGCCTTGTTGAGCGAAGATCAAGCCCGATATCTTTTGATCGTCGACCCCACCCATGCCGACAGCGTGTTTGATGCCCTTGAAAGCAAAACAATTCCCTGCGCCGCCATTGGATCGGCTGGGGGATGTGAATTGGCAATTCAAGGCGCTTTGGCGATTGATATCACCGATCTGAAGCAGGCTCACGAAGCTTGGATGCCCGCCTTTATGGCCTAATGGCCGAACCCTTTACCCCGGAGACAGACATGCCAATGGCAGCTTCTGACATTAAGTCGATGATTTTGGATGCTTTCCCCGATGCCGAGATCGAGATTATCGATCTTGCGGGCGATGGTGACCACTATAAGGCCATCGTGAAGAGCGACGGATTTGCTGGCATGAACCGAGTCAAGCAGCATCAGGCGGTCTATGCCTCGCTCAAAGGCAAGATGGGGGGCGAGCTACATGCGCTCGCCCTTGAAACCGGCCCTAAGTCCTAGGTCCTCTATCTCTTGATGATCAACAGGCTGTAATCGCCGCCGGCGGACTCATCAATGGTCGTGACGCGAATGATCTGCGGCCCAGCAGCTGTGACCGTATAGATCAATTTGGCGTTTGTGCCGCCACCGCTATCGTCGTCTGAGACATAATCATCATCGACGCGGTCAATCTGGCGTGCGCCAACCACGATATCGAAACCATCGGCATTGGCAGTAATCTCGTAAGTCTCACCAACTTGGCCATTAAAGACGTAGCGGTCGAAATATTGGCTGTCGTTACGTAAGGGGTCTGTGGGGCCAAGCGTGCCACGAATGGTTTCGCCAAACTTGGCCCGGGCGGGGAAGGGCGGCACAACTGAGACCGGCATCTCACTCACGCCAATCGAGTATTGACCTTCTTGGGTCGGCTCGCCCGCCGTTGCGCGAATAATATAGGTTCCATCACTTGGAGCCGTAAACTTGATTCTCGCATTCAGGCCTTGTCCGCCATCATCATCCTTAGCGATGGCTTGGAAAGCGGCCGAGGTCAAAAGGCCAATTTCCACCAAGGGATCCAGATTGGTTTCAACTTCCTTTTCCATCTTCACATTGACGCGCTGACCTGCTCGCAATGTGATGGAATAGGTATTGAAAAGCGCGTCTGTAGTCGCCAGACGGGCACCGCCATCGCGCAGCTCACCCGATATAGTCTCGCCAAGACGTAAGGTTTGAGACGCCACCGGAGCACGATCTGCCGCGGCTTGTTCGACAATTAAGCGATAAGAGCCATTTGCTTGCCCTGCCTTTTGCACCTCCAAAACATAAGTCCCGGTGGTTTCAGGCCGATAGCGCAACAAGGCATTGCCGCCTCTACCACCATCATCATCCTGGGCCAAAGTGTCTAGACTGCCATCAGCAGCAACCTTTCCAATCGCGACTTTAGGGTCGAGCTCACTTCCATCGGGGGCATCGACAGCGATCTTATAAGCCTTGCCACCTTCCAAACTTAGGCCATAGCGGACAGCAAGAACTTCCTCACCATCCATCTCATAGCGCGGTGTGGTCCCGGAAATCACCCCGGTGACTGCCTGGCCGAGAATAAGGGCCGTAGGTGCTGGCATAGGGACGAGTTCCTGCCGAAGGCCGGTCGTCAAAGTGTAAGTGCCGCCGTCGTCGTCTCCAACAGCCATCACGCGGACCTGGTAGAGACCCGCGCGCGGTACGACATAACGGATGCGGGCGCTGGTTCCAGCCCCGCCATCGTCATCCTCCGCTACTTTCGCGCCGGCCGGGGTCAGGAGCTCAAGTTTGGCGTCAAAGTCTTCGGACGATAAATCCAGCTGTATCTCCTGGTCGGCAACCAGGCGCACCGCATAGGCATCAACCATTGCACCTTCATTGGTGACCGCATCATTGACATCGAGTGTTTCGGACACGCTTTGACCAAATGGCAGGGGCCTCGCGGAAATCCGGGGCGGCGTTGTAGCGGTCGCCAGCACGGTATAGGCCCCGCGATCGCCCTTATTCATCGTATTGGCCCGCACCATCAATACGCCTGACGCTGGAACCATCTTGCGCACAACTGCCGGCTTATCTCTTTCGCCAACCGATGATGCACAATCCTCACATTCCTCATCGATTTGACCGCCAATGGACAAGACAGGCTCAAAAGCCGTGCTCGTCAGGGTCACCGTAACCAGCTGGCCCTTAGGCGCTTGAACTTGAAAGAGCTCATAGCTGCTGTCGTCGCTTTCCAGAACAGGATCCTCTGGGCCCATAGAACTTTGAAGTGGCTGTCCTAGCACCAAAGGCCGAGGGCTAGGCTGGGCGAAAGCGGAACCGGCCACCGAAAGTACGAAGAAAGAAACCGAACCGACCCAAAGACGACGCATGATTCCGCAGCCACCGAAATGGCCCCTAAGACGGACGCGACCTCTGGCCATGGCGCACCACGTCATAAGCAAAAGATTGACCAGACCCTATTGCTATAATGGCCATTCCATCACCCTCGCAATGGCTATCACCAACCACGCGCAATTTTGCGTCGGACTTGACCCGGCGGCTCTGCATCCCTAGCTGATTAGATATAAGGTTTTCCCAGACCCATCTGGTCAAACTATGATTGACGCAGCGGTTCATGTGTTCCATCCAAGGCGAGAGCCTTTTCAGACACATTCTGGACCCCAGCAAGGAGCACGACACATGAGCGACGCACAAGCTTTTATCGATAATCTGGTTAAAACCAATGATGTGGTTTTGTTCATGAAGGGCACATCCCGCATGCCCATGTGCGGATTTTCCGGCACCGTCGTCAAAATCCTCGACCATGTCGGCGTGGACTATCAAGATGTGAACGTGCTTGCCAATGAAGACGTCCGCCAAGGCATCAAGGATTATTCCAACTGGCCCACCATTCCCCAGCTCTATGTGAAGGGTGAGTTCATTGGCGGCTGCGACATCATTCGCGAAATGTTTGAAACCGGCGAACTCAAGCAGGTTTTGAGCGAAGCTGGCGTTTCCATCCAAGCTTAGTCTGCAGGCCTTACGATCATAAAAAAGCCCGCTCGGCAAAGGCTGAGCGGGCTTTTCTGTGTCTGATTTTGGTCAGGAGTTACGAAGCGTAATATTCCACAACCATGTTTGGTTCCATTTTAACTGGATAAGGAACGTCAGCCAATTCTGGCACGCGCAAGAAGGTTGCCTTCATCGCGCCGACATCCATTTCGATATAGTCAGGGAAGTCTCGCTCTGCCGAGTCCAAAGCTTCCAGGACCAAAGCCATGGTGCGGGACTTTTCGCGGACTTGAACAACGTCACCGACGCGCAAACGGTACGAAGGAATATTGACCTTCTTGCCATTCACCATCACGTGGCCGTGGTTCACGAACTGGCGCGATGCAAACACGGTCGGCACGAACTTCGCGCGATAGACCAATGCATCCAGACGGCACTCCAACAGGCCGATCAAGTTTTCAGCGGTGTTGCCCTTACGGCGAGCGGCTTCTTCATAGAGGCCAGCAAACTGCTTTTCAGTGATGTTGCCATAATAGCCCTTCAACTTCTGCTTGGCGCGCAGCTGAGCGCCGAACGCCGAAACCTTGGCTGGACGGGCGGTTGGGCCGTGCTGACCTGGCTTATAGGTCCGCTTGTTGACTGGGCTTTTTGGACGGCCCCACAGGTTTTCACTGAGGCGACGGTCGATTTTATACTTCGCAGCAATGCGCTTTGACATGTTTTGTCCATTTACGTTTTTGACGGTCCGGGCGGCACACCATGTGTCGCGATTGCAATGGCCGGAAATCCATCACCCATATTTTCCCCCAGTGATGGCAGTGCCAACCCAGCGAGAAGGCGCGCTTAAACGGGATTGCCACCTCAGAGTCAAGGATTGACGGCAGTTTAGGGCCAACGCCACCTGCGTTTGATGCGGTCTTGACATATAGTTCATCGTTAAACTATTTTGGTTAAACGTTAAACTAAAAGAGGTCGCCATGACAGATCGTCGAACCATCCTTCAACTCCTCGCCATAAGTTCTTTAGCCGCCGTGCCTGCAGTCGGCGCCACGCTGAAGCCAAACGCCGACCCTGCCGCCGCTTGGCGCAATCCTGGTGCGGGCCAGACGGACCCGCGTCTCTATTGTCTCGCCCACGCTATTCTCGCCCCCAATCCACACAATCGTCAGCCTTGGCTGGTGAGCCTGGAAGGTGAAGACACCATCAAATTCTATTTCGATACGAGCCGTCGTCTGCCCGCTACCGACCCTTATGACCGCCAGCTCGCGATTGGCTGTGGCACCTTTCTTGAAATTCTCTCGATTGCCGCAGGTGAAATCGGCTATGAGGCGCAAATAAGCCTTTTCCCGATGGGTGAGCCGCAACCCTTCTTAGACGACAGGCCTATTGCCGATATCCGCTTCAAGAAGGGCGGCACAAAAGACCCGCTTTACGCCTTCATCACGCAAAGGCGCTCAAACAAAGAGGCCTATGATCCCACGCGGCCTGTCAGTGCAGAGACTCTACAAAAGCTTCTAACGATGGACCCCAACGACAAATTAACGCTCGCCGGGACTTTGTCGGGCGATGCCAAATGTGAAAGCCTGCGACGCCTCACAATTCAGGCCTATCGGCGCGAGATTGAAACACCTGTCGCGCTGAAGGAAAGCATTGATCTGATGCGGATCGGCAAGGCCGAGATCGCGAAGTATCGCGACGGAATTGATCTCGACTTTCCGGGTATTGGTGCCATGCAAGCCATGGGTTTAATCACGCGCGAGAAGATGATGACGCCCGGCACCAAAGCCTATCAGCAAGGTCTTGAGCAATATGACCCCTTGGCAAAATCGGCCGCAGGCTATGTCTGGATCATCAGTGACACCAAGGATCGCAATGCGGAATTGGCGGCCGGGCGCGCCTATGCCCGCCTTAATCTGCGCGCCACAGCCCTCGGAATCGCCATGCACCCCATGAGCCAAGCCTTACAGGAATATGCGGAGATGGGCACCATCAAGGTCGAAACGGAAAAGGTCGTCGGACTGGCGCCTGATAAGTGTCTACAGATGCTGGCTAGAATAGGCTATGGTCGCAAAGTGCCACCGTCGCCGCGACGCGGCCTTATAGAGCATCTTCGTACATGACAGCAGACCGTCCCGATCCAGACCTCACAATCATCGCCTATACGTTCTTCAACGAAGTCGCGATCATTGATCAATTGGGACGTAATCGGTTTGAACGTGTCTTGCCAGATGGCTTATCGATTGCCGGCTTTAGCTTGCTCAATCATTTTGTTCGTTTGAATAAAACCCATGACACGCCAAGTCATTTGGCCAAGGCCTTTCAAGTGACCAAAGGGGCGATGACGAATACGATCCATCGCCTCGAGGCCTTGGGCTTGGTAACGATTGTGGCCGACCCCAATGATGGGCGCGGTAAACTCGTCTCAATCACTGACGCGGGAACGGCGGCGCGCCACGATGCCATCGCGCGCTTAGCACCATCCCTGCAGCAATTATCAGGCCTAATCGACCCCAAAGAGCTTCAGGCCCTTATCCCAACGCTCATGAAGATACGCGCCATACTTGACGCCAACCGCGAGCCCTGACCCGCAGTCGTGACTTCGGCAACCAATGGCGCTATCAGACGACGCCTGCCTAAGCACCGTTTAAGCTAGCCTCCTCCTAAGACCTGTCGTCAGAAAACTAACCCCATGCTGCAAATCACAGACCTAACCTATCGCCTCGCGCGGCGCGTGCTGTTTGATGGGGCCAATGCCGTCATATCCGATGGCTGGAAAGTAGGCCTTGTTGGCAAGAATGGCTCTGGCAAATCGACGCTTCTGCGCATCATTCAGGATGAGGCGCTAAAGGGCGACGGCAGTGTACGCCTGAAACGCGGTGCTCGCATGGGCTTTGTTGCCCAAGAAATTGCCGCCACACCGGATCCGATGCTAGACGTCGTGCTGGCCGCCGATACCGAACGCGCCAGCCTCATGGCAGAGGCCGAAACAGCAACCGACCCCAACCGGATTGGTGAAATCCATACGCGGCTGGCTGATATTGATGCCTATTCGGCAGAAGCGCGCGCCAGTGAAATCCTCGTTGGCCTTGGTTTCAAGCAGGAAGAACTGATGAACCCGGCCGGTTCTTTCTCGGGCGGCTGGCGCATGCGCGCGGCACTGGCGGGCGTTCTCTTCTCCATGCCTGACCTATTGGTCTTGGACGAACCAACCAATTATCTCGACCTTGAGGGCGCAGCTTGGCTGGAGGCCTTCCTGCGCAAATATCCCAATACGGTTCTCGTGGTCAGCCACGACCGTGAAATGCTCAATCGCTCCGTCACCCACATCATGGCACTGGAAGATGCCAAGTTAGAGGTCCACACTGGCGGCTACGACACCTATTTACGTCGCCGCGCAGAGCGCGCAGCCCTACTGGCCGGCCAAAAGGCCAAGCAAGATGCTGCTAAAGCCCATTTGCAGGCATTCGTTGATCGATTCCGCGCGAAGGCCTCAAAAGCCCGTCAGGCGCAAAGCCGGATCAAGATGCTGGAAAAGATGCAGGAAATCTCCGTCCCCATCGCGGACCGGGCGATGCCCTTCCACTTTGATGAGCCTAGTGAACTGGCCTCCCCCTTGATCCAGCTAGATGAAGCTGACCTCGGCTATATTGATGGCAAGCCAGTGCTTCGAAAAGTGGACTTCCGACTCGATCATGACGACCGCATCGTCATCATTGGCCCGAACGGGCAGGGCAAAACGACATTGGTTAAGTCCATCGGTGCGCGACTTGAATTGTTGAACGGCAAACGGCGCGCGTCCAAGGCGGTCAAGATAGGCTATTTCAGCCAAGACCAATTGGATGAATTGCGCGCGGGCGAAACCGTGCTGCAGCACGTCCGCGATCTAGAGCCCGAATGGCCGCCCTCTCGCCACCGCTCCTTGGCGGCACGCATGGGGTTTGGTCAGGAAAAAATCGACACCCATGTCGAAAAGCTTTCAGGCGGCGAAAAGGTGCGTTTGCTTCTGGGCTTGATGGCCTATGCCAAGCCCCATGTCTTGATCTTGGACGAGCCGACCAGCCACTTGGACATCGACAGCCGCGAGGCCTTGATCCACGCGCTCAATGACTATTCAGGGGCTGTATTGCTCATCACCCACGATGTCTATTTGGCAGAAGCTTGTGCAGACCGCCTATGGCTCGTCCATAATGGCCATGCGCGCGCTTATGACGGTGACCTGACCGACTATCGTGGCTTGGTGCTAAGCGCCGATCGTCCTGATAGCGGCGGTGCAGGCAAAAACGCCCCGAAAGCCGCGACAAAGAATGACGTCAATGGCGGCAAAAAGGGGCCTTCGCTTTCAACCCTGCGCTTCCGGCTCGCTGACGCCGAAAAGGCGGTCACCAAGGAACAGCACGCCCTCGACACCATCGATGCGCGGCTAGCCTCTCCCAGCCTTTACACCGAAGGGGCGAAAGCACTCGAAGAACTCACGAAGAAGCGCGCTTGGCATGCGCAAGCCCTAGCCAAAGCAGAAGCCGCTTGGATT
>CALRLV020000030.1:0-13713 GCA_943368895.1 Ferrovibrio terrae | reverse complement strand
GAATGAGCAGACATAAAAGCCAGACACGCTCGACGCCAAAGCACGCTTTTCAATGCGTCGACGGCAGATAAACAACGTGCGTTCCAACTCTTCAGCACTGCGGCCACGAGGGTCATAGAAGAGGATTTGCTCAATCTCGGGCCGGGTCGCATTGGCCTTTTCGCCGATGACCGAGATGTCGACCGGCACTTGCCGCCAGCCATAGATGTAAAAGCCAAAGTTCAGGATTTCGCGCTCAACAATCGTGCGCGCGGTTTCTTGCGCGCCAAAGTCCGTGCGCGGCAAGAAGATCATGCCCACACAGATTGGATCGTCAGTGGGGCTGTGCCCTGTGCGCGCCACTTGCTCACGGAAGAAGTCTTGCGGCACGTCGACGCGTACGCCTGCACCATCACCCGTTTTGCCATCGGCATCGACGGCGCCGCGGTGCCAAACGTTCTTCAAGGCCTTCAGCGCCATCGCCACAATGTCACGACGGGGTTTGCCATCGAGGGCGCAGACAAGGCCCACCCCGCAAGAATCCTTTTCATCCTCAGGATTATAGGCATGGCCGTCGGTCAGGATCTGCCGGTTCTTGAGAAAGAGGTCGATTTCGCTAGAGCCGCTGGGAGGGAAGGAAGTGGTCATGATGTGGTGCCTTTGGCGGGCCGAGGCCCTATCTTGTCTGCAAAATAAAGGGCGGCTTATTGCGCCGCGAATTTGGCTGCGGTGGCGCGCATGCGAGCCTGTTTGCGCATGGCCGTATGCATATGCTCAGCGGCCTCACGTCCATCCTTGATCGCCCAAACGACCAGCGAAGCCCCGCGAACAATATCGCCAGCAGCAAACACGTTCGGGATGGAGGTTTCGCCCGTGATCGCGTCGGCGCGAATGGTGCCCCAACGGCTGACCTTCAGGGCAGGCTCGTCAAACAGGGTCTGCACATTCTCCGGGTCAAAGCCCAAGGCCTTGATCACCAAATCGGCAGGCACATCAAATTCGCCACCTGCTACTTCCTCAGGGCTTTGACGACCCGAAGCATCGGCTTCCCCTAAGCGCATGCGCGCTGCCAGAACGGAGGTGACACCGGCTTCGTTGGAGTGCACAGCCTTGGGTGCCGCTAACCATTCAAACATCACACCTTCATCTTCGGCATTGGCCACTTCGCGTGCGCTGCCCGGCATATTGGCGCGGTCGCGCCGATAGAGGCAGGTGACTTTCGCCGCCCCTTGACGGATCGCGGTGCGGACACAATCCATGGCCGTATCGCCGCCGCCAATTACCACCACGCGCTTGCCCGCCGCATTAAGTGCGCCTGTCTCAAAGTCTGCGACCTGATCACCCAAACCCACGCGATTAGAAGCCGTCAGATAGTCCAAAGCTTCAACGACACCTGCACCGCTAGAGCCGGGGCAAGGTAAAGCGCGGGCTTTATAGACGCCGATGGCGATCAGGACGCTGTCATGGGTCGCGCGCAAATCAGCCAAAGTGCCGTCGCGGCCCACTTCATAATTGAGCACGAATTTCACGCCGGAAGCTTTCAAATGCTCAACCCGGCGGGTGACTACAGCCTTTTCCAGCTTAAAGCCCGGGATGCCATACATCAGGAGGCCGCCCGCGCGGTCATAGCGGTCATAAATCGTGACTTGATAACCCTTGTTGCGCAAAGCTTCGGCTGCCGCCATCCCGCCGGGGCCAGCGCCAATGATGCCAACATGCTCGGCCAATTCCTTCGGTGGTACAATCGGCTCAATCCAGCCATTTTCCCAAGCGGTCTCGGTGATATAGCGTTCCACAGCACCAATGGTAACGGAACCATGGCCAGACTGTTCGATCACGCACGAACCTTCGCACAAACGGTCTTGCGGGCAGATGCGACCACAGATTTCCGGCATGCTGTTGGTGGCGGAGGAGAGCGCATAGGCTTCTTCCAAACGGCCTTCCGCCGTCATTTTCAGCCAGTCGGGGATGTTATTCTGCAGCGGGCAACCCGATTGGCAGAAGGGCACACCGCATTGTGAACAGCGTGAAGCCTGCTCATTGGCTTTTTGGGTGATGAACTCCCCATAAATCTCATGAAAATCGGCCGTGCGCGTCGAAGCGGGGCGCTTCTCAGGCGTTTGAGGGTCGATGCTGACGAATTTAAGGAGCCGTTCGGCCATGATGTTCTCGCAATTCCAAAGATCACAGGCACAATCGTCGCGCCATGTCAGGGCCAGATACAGACAAACCCGCCCTTTGCCAAGGCAAAACTGCACAATTAGGTATGATTTTTGACCTATATGAACTCGGTAAATTCAGGCGTCTGGCAATTTGTCGCGAAATGGTGAAGACATTGGCAAATAAACAGGTCAATAATGTTACCTATTTTGTCAATGTAAGCTTGGCTGGTTTTGCGCGCCAAGCCATGCCATGAGGCCCCAATCAAGCTTGCGTTTGAATGGATGTCATGAGCGATTATCTCGTAGCCATTTTGTTGGGCATCATCGAAGGCCTGACAGAGTTTTTGCCGATCTCTTCGACCGGTCACTTGATTCTGGCTGAGCAATTTCTGCCCGGAGCTTTCCCCGACACGTTTGAGACCATGATCCAGCTTGGCGCTGTCCTTGCGGTCGTCGTCCTTTATTTTGAAAAGCTATGGGGTGCCTTCATCACCCTGCCCTCGAGTCCTGCATCCCGCCAGTTCGCCGCCGCCGTAATTCTCGCCTTTTTCCCGTCGATGCTGCTGGGCGCTTTATTGCACGACTTCATCAAGGGCGTTTTGTTTAGCCCGGTCGTCGTCTCGGTGACCTTAGTTGTCGGTGGCATCTTGATCCTACTGGCGGAGCGGTTCCGCCCCCAACCGCAGGTCCTCGATGTCGATGATATTTCAGTCGGGATGGGTCTGAAGATTGGCCTGTGCCAATGTTTGGCATTGATCCCCGGCATGTCCCGCTCCGGCGCCACCATTATTGGGGCGATGATGCTGGGTGTAGACCGCAAGCCCGCAGCAGAGTTCAGCTTCTTCTTGTCCATTCCCACGATGGTCGGCGTATTTGCCTATGAAGGCTGGAGCAATCGCGAAGCCTTGTTGGCGCAAGGCGGGCAAGATCTGATTTTGGTGGCTATTGGATTTCTCGTTTCCTTCATCACCGCGATTTTCGTGATCAAGCTGTTCATCGGCATCGTGCAGCGCATGGGATTTGCGCCCTTTGCCTATTACCGCATCGTGGTAGGCCTGTTGATGCTTGGGATTTTCTGGCCGTTTTAGGCGATTAAGCTTTAAAATGATCCGCAATCGCGCCGACTAACCGCGTCGCAATCTGTGCCTTTGGCGCTTCGGGCCAGCTTTGATGACCGTCTGCGTTGACCAGCATAATCTGGTTACGCTCCCCACCCATGACATCACCCGACACATCATTGGCCACGACCCAGTCACAGCCTTTTTTGGCGCGCTTGGCACGGGCATAGGCCAATACGTCGTGGGTTTCAGCCGCAAAGCCGATCACCAGCTTAGGCCTGTTCGGCCCAGCCTGCGCAATGGTCGCCAGAATATCTGGGTTCTCAACTAAATTCATCGCGGGTGCCTTGGCGTCGCCCTTAAGCTTCAACTTGACGTCAGCCTTGGTCTCAGGTCGCCAATCGGCAACAGCAGCGACGGCGACAAAAATGTCGGCAGGCAAGGCGGTTTGGCAGGCAGCCAACATTTCGCGTGCACTTTCAACTCGCGCCATGGTCACACCCGGCACATCATTTAAGGCCGTAGGGCCCGACACCAAGGTCACCTCTGCCCCAGCTTCAGCGAGCGCTTGGGCAATGGCATAGCCCTGCTTGCCGGAAGATCGGTTGGACAGGAAACGAATGGGGTCGAACGCTTCCAGCGTGGGCCCGGCAGTGACGATCGCGCGCTTGCCCTTCAAGGGCCTGTCCGCCGATGCCTTATGCCAAAAAGCCTCAACAGCTGCGGCTATGGCTTCGGGCTCGGCCATGCGGCCCAGTCCATATTCGCCACAGGCCATCGCGCCTTCATCGGGGCCGATAAAATGAACACCGTCAGCCCGCAAGGTCGCCAGATTGCGCTGAACGGCAGGATGCTCCCACATGCGCACATTCATGGCCGGGGCCATTAAGACAGGCTTATCCGTCGCCAACAGCGCGGTTGAGGCCAAATCATTGGCCAAACCATTGGCCACTTTGCCGATAAGATCGGCAGTCGCTGGGGCCACCAGAACCAGGTCCGCACTGCGCGAGAGTTCGATATGACCCATCTTGGCTTCATGGGTCAGGTTGAACAATTCTTGATGCACGTCATCCTTAGTCAGGCTGGCCAAAGTCAGCGGCGTGACAAACTGGCTGCCGGCTTGGGTCAAGATAACTCGACAACCGATGCCGCGCTTGTCCAGCGCCCGCACCAGTTCGGGGGTCTTATAGGCGGAGATCCCTCCACCCACGACTAAGAGGACGCGCGTCAAGCTCATACCAGCCATTTAGACCATAAAAACTTGTACCAAAAGCTAAATTCGCAAAGGTACAGCGGTGGTGAATTTGATCGTCTCCATGGCGAAGCTGGAACTGACGTCGCTCAACTTGGCGCTGCGGATCAATTTCTTATAGACGCGGTCATAATCCGCTATGGATGCGACCAACAGTTTGAGCAAATAGTCGGTATCCCCGCTCATGCGGTAAAACTCCACCACTTCGGGGATGGCCGAGACCGAGCGGGCAAAGTTTTCGAGCCATTCATCGGAATGGTCAGACGTCTTGATGGCCACAAAGACCGTCATGCTTAAGCCGACCGTCTCTGGATCGATCAAGGCAACCCGCTTGGCGATGATGCCAGCCTCTTCCATCCGCCGGATACGTCGCCATGCGGTATTGGCAGACATGGCGGTGCGCGACGATAATTCCTCTAAAGATACAGAGGCATCGGTTTGAAGTATGGACAAGAGCTTAATGTCCGCTTCGTCAATTTTTTGATTATCTGGCTTCATGATCGAAGAATTATATCAAGTCCGCACTGATACTCAATAAGAAAGTGAAAATTTACCATAGAATCTGTGAGAACCTTTGTCTGCAAACGGGGAGATAGCAGCCATGTTCAAAAAACTATTTGTCGAGCATCCAGAAAGTGTCGGCGAAAGCTATTTTGAGCATTTAGGTGTGGCCTTTAGCTTCGGGTTCCAAATGTTGGGTGCCGCCTTTGCTTGCATCATTCATGGTCTGATCCCCGGCCTGTTTAAGTCTACTGGCAGCCAAACCATTTGTTGTCTGCATGATAGGATGGTTTTGCACCGCAACCGCAAACACGCTGCCACATCGGCCCCAATTGCACAGTCTGGTGAAACAGCCCTAAGCTAAACCTATCGGCGCGTGGGGTGCGTGCGCATGATTGCGGGGCCTTATGATTAAATCGCTTACAAAATTTGGCCCCGGTGTTGGCTTGGGCCTCTTTCTGGCCGCCATCGCCTATTTCCCGACCCAGGGCACGCGCGTTCCTACCCTCTTGATCGCTTTGCTACTCGGCATGTTGGCGGCGATTGTTTTGACCAAGCCCAGCTTCAAGCCCGGCAATGATCTATTAGCCAAGCCTTTGTTGCGGGTTGGCGTTGCTCTGATGGGTTTTCGGATCACCATATCAGACTTGCAAGCATTAGGCTGGCAACCCGCCGTAATCGCGGTCTCAGCTGCCTTTGGCACGCTGTGCTTGGGCTATCTGGCCGGACGGGCGTTGAAACTACCCCGCGCCACCGCCTTTTTAACGGCGACTTCGGTTGCCATCTGCGGGGCGTCGGCTGCTTTGGCGATTGCCACGGTTCTGGCGCGCCGCCCAAATTCCAATGTTGAGCGCGATGTAGTTGCAACCGTGGCCAGCATCACCATTATCGGCACCATCGCCGTTGTGGCCTATCCGGCACTTTGTCACTTCTTCAACATCCCCATGATCCCCTCGGCGGTATTTTTAGGCGCGTCTATCCATGAAGTAGCCCAAGTCGTGGCGGCGTCGGATGTCTATGGCGAGGCGGCAACCCCAGCAGCCACGACGGTGAAAATGATCCGCGTCGCGATGATGCCAGTTGTGATCTTTGGCCTGTTGATGATTTTGTCTTGGCGCGACCGCAAGGAGGGCGAGCACGAAGAGAATGAAGCCACCGTGCCAGTTTTCCTTTTGGGCTTCGTGGCAGCCATTGTGGTCGCCAATACGGGCTGGCTAACCCATGAAGGCATTGCGGCTTTGACCAAGATTTCCAGCATTTGCCTGATCGTCTCGATGGTAGCTCTTGGTGCCAATACGTCGATTAAGGGCGTTATGCTGCTAGGTCCTCGCGCGGTAGGAGCCCTTCTGATCCAGACCGCCATTATCGCCGCCATCTCCGCAACCGGGGTTGGCCTCATGATGATGGCCAGCTAGCGACTAACCGACATCGAATAGGTGAAATGCTCGCCCGGGTGGATGCTGATGCTGGCCTGATAAATATGGCCCGCAGCATCAAAATAGCGTCGCCGTGTCCGAAGCGCTGGATCGCCCGCATGCTCATGCAGGCGCTTGGCCAATAGACGGCTTAGCTTGATCGCCGAAATATCCTGCTCAATCGTAGCAGCCAGAACGCCAGAATGACGGGCAATGTATTCGGCGATGGCATGGGGCCAGTCGCCTAAAGCTGCGCGCGGTGGGGCAAGATCGGCCCTCACACAAATGCTTGTATGGGCCAAGGGTCTGCCACCGGTCGTACGAACCCGTACGCCATCAATCCCAATCCAGCTTTGTGCAAGGTCAAGACCCATGGCGGCCAGATCGGCAGCATCGGCTGGGCCATAGCTCAAGATCACCAAGCGTGTATCGCGCGCATATTGGAGAATATCGCCAATCTCGCCCCAGCCCTGCGAGAAAGGACCAATCGGCTTAGCCGCAATCACGACCGAGCCTGCACCCCGCCGTCGCTCAATTAGGCCTTCATCGGTCAAGATGCGCAGGGCGTCACGGGCCGTATGGCGAGAGACTTGGTGCGTAGCGCACAAGTCAGACTCCGTGGGCAAGAGGCTGCCTGTCGGATAGTGGCCAGATGCGATGGCCTTGCGAAGATCGTCAGCCAAACGGCGGTAGAGAGGGTTTGGCGAACTCATAACTTGGCGCTTCTCTGCTGCGACCAAGCAGCCTTTAAATCCGCGCGATGCTGGGGTGCGGCCAGCGAAATAATGGCTTGTGCGCGGGCTTCGGTATCGAGGGGCTCTAGATCCACTGCACCATGTTCCGTCACCAAGAGGGGCGCATCCGAACGGGCGATAGAGACGCTGGGTGTGGCAAGGCGCGGCACGATCCGGCTCTCACCTTGCTTACCAAGGCTCTGCACCATCACAATGGGCTTGCCGCCCGGGCTGAGGCGCGCACCACGCAAGAAGTCCACAGCGCCACCAACGCCCGCCAGCGTGCGTGATCCAGCAAACTCACAATTAATCTGGCCGTACATATCCACCTCCAGCGCCGCATTGAGGCTGGTAAAGCGCTCTATCGCGCCAAGATGGGCCGCGCCGTGGGTCTGTGCAATCGGGATCAGCTTTAAGCGCGCCTCTTGCGCCATGCGGGCCTGTAAAGCGTGGCTGCCCAGAATGACCCCAGCCCTCAGGCAATCCCCCCGCTCAGCCAAGGCACCTGCGTCCATCAACGGCAGAACCCAATCCCCAATCAGGCCGGAGTGAATGGAAAGGTCGCGCCGATGGGTCAGCGCTGCCATGATCGCGCCGGGCAGCTTGCCAATCCCCGCCTGCAAGGTCGCCCCATCCTCAATCAGGCCTGTCACCTGGTGCACCAGAGAGTCCACATCGCCAGACGGGGCTGGGGTCGACAGTTCAGCCGGTGGGGCATCGGCCTCCACCCAAGCATCCAGAGCGCTCAGATGCAGCTTCGGCGCGCCCTGCACCCGGGGCAAGCTTGGATTGATCACGCCGAGCTTAAAGATCGTGCGGTCAAAGAAAGCCGGGCTCGCATCTGCCGACAAGGACAGCGAACAAAAGCCGTCGAAATCGGGGGCGGCCAGATGTAGCACCGCTGCTTTAAAAGGCGCTGTCCTAAAAAAGCGCCAAGCAGCCGAATAGTGTGAAGGTATAACACGGGTCTGCCCTGTCGCGATGGTCGCGGCAAAATCAGGGCTCGGCAGAAAGACTTCCGCCCGGGCCTTCGGCGATAAGGCAGCCCAGTCCAAGCGATTGAGGCCCGGAATAAACAGGCCGCAAAAACTCAACTCGTCGGCCAATGCGGGATTAGCGCGAAATGCGTCTGCCAAGCCTAAAGGCTCTACCGGCCCTGCTGGGATGAAGACCCTTCCACCGCGTGACTGTTCAGCCAAAAGGGCTGCTGCCTCTGCGAGAGAGCTAAGCCGCTTGGACTGCGTCATCGTTGTCGAACCATTCAGGGTCTGCACGTTTCTTGAGCCTCGCTCGGCAAAATGGGTCAGAATGATTGCGCTTCGCGCATAGCATGCTATGTCCCCAATATGTCCGGACAAAGCTCAGAGTCTATACAGACAGGTGCGCCACACACAGCGGCCCAGAAGCTCGCCCAGCATGTGGTCACGACCAGCTTAGAAACCCTGCCGCCGCCCGTGGTGCAGGCAGTGCGCAATTTCACCTTGGACTTAATCGGCGTGGGGATCGCGGGCACGCGCTCTCCCTATGCCAAAGGGGTGCGCCAAGCCGCTGCTAAATGGGGTAATGGCGCAGAGGCCAATGTCTTTGCCACGGGGGAGGCTTTGCCCGCCCCGCATGCTGCCTTCGTCAATGCGTTTCAGGCCCATGCTTTGGAATTTGATTGTGTGCATGAAGCGGCAGTCCTGCACCCATTCACTGTCGTGATCCCGGTCCTTCTCGCCGAGGCGCAACGTACGGGCTTAACGGGTGCCCGCTTTACCTCTGCGGCCGCTGTCGGGGTCGATGTCGCCGCAGGACTGGGCGTGGCGGCCAAATCGCAAATCCGATTCTTCCGGCCTGCCACCTGTGGCCTCTTTGGTGCGGTGGCTGCCTTGGCCCATGCCCGAGGTCTCAGTGCCGATCAGACCGCCCACGCGTTTGGCTATGCACTGGCCTTTGCGTCCGGCACGATGCAGGCCCATGTCGAGGGCACGCCAGCGCTCGCGGCGAGTGTCGCAGGGGCTGCGCGGTCTGCCTTTGTGGCAGTCGATTTGGTGGAGGCGGGCCTGCCCGGCCCAATGGGCTCCATCGATGGGCCGTTTGGCTATCTCTCATTATTTGAACTGGAAGCCGCTTTGGCGCCTGTGATGGCTAGCCTTGGCGAGGTGTGGCGCGCGGCTGAAGTCAGCTGGAAGCCCTTCCCCAGTGGGCGAGCCTCACACGGTGGGATCGACATGATCCAGCACTTGGCGCGTCTAGGCTTGACCGCCGACAATCTCGACCAATTGACCATTTCGGCCCCGCCTTTGATCCATCATCTTGTGGGTCGCCCCATCGCGCCAGCCCCACTGGAAGTCAATTATGCCCGTTTGTGCTTGCCCTATGTGGGCGCGATTGCTTTGACCAAGGGGGATGTAGGTCTGACGGATTTTACGCCCGACCGCCTCAATGATCCGCTTATCCACCAGATCGCCGCCCGCATCGAAGTTGTGGTCAATGACGTAACAGAGGCCTCGGCCTTCGTGCCGCAATCTGCGCGCGCCCGTCTCAATGATGGCAGGATTTTGGAAGTGGGCATCGAACAACTTTTGGGCACCCCTCAACGCCCCTTGAGCCGCGAAGCCCATCTGGCAAAGTTTCGGGCCTGTTGCGCATTCGGCTTTGGCCGGGCCAATCCGGTGCTGGCCGATGCCCTCATTGAGGCCGTGGACGAATTGACAGAACTCACCGATGTGGCCCTCTTGGGCCGCCTTGCCGCAGGGATCCTCTCGTGACGGACTTACACACCAGCTTTGCCCAAAGCCTCGATTATCCAGCGCTTCTCAAAGACCATCCGATTGGCGATGACTTTGTAAAAATGGCCACTACCATCAGTCGCGACCACTTGCGCGCCCATCAAGAGCGTCTGTTTCAAAAGCTGGTGGCGCGCGCTGCCAAGACCCATTTCTACCAACGCCTGTGGGGCAAGCACGGCATTGAAGCAGGCGACATCAAATCGCTCGACGATCTGCCGAAACTGCCCACGTTTGGGAAGCAAGAGATTGTCGAAAGCATCGCACTGCACCCGCCCTTTGGTGATTTTGCGGGCCTCGACTCCTATCCAGATGGCAGCCGCCCGCCGATGATTTTTCATACCACCAGTGGCACGACAGGACGGCCACAGCCGCTCTTCTTTGGTGCCAAAACACGAGAGGTACAGAACCTCTTGCTCGCGCGCTTGTTCCGCTGGCAGGGTATGCGGCCAAGTGATGTGGTGCATTCGGTCTATGGTCACGGCATGATCAATGGCGGCCATTATATTCGCGAGGCTGTCACCCGCTGGACGAGTGCGACCTTTATGTCTGCGGGCACAGGCATTGAAACGCGTAGTGCGGCGCAAGTCGCTTTGATGCGCGACTTTGGTGCGACCGTGATTTTAGGCTTTACCGACTATATCAAAAAGCTGGCTGAAGTGGCACGTGCCGAAGGGCTAGAGCCCAGCGTCGATATCCCCATCCGCATGATCTCGGGTCAATTTGGCCGAGAAGATAAGGATGCGGTCTCTGCTCTATGGGGCGGAGCGGCCTGCTATGATTGGTATGGCGTGGGCGATACCGGCATGATCGCAGGCGAAGGGCCAGACCGAGACGGTCACTATGTGATGGAAGACGCCCATTGGGTGGAGATTTGCGATCTCGACACCGCCCAACCTGTGCCGGATGGCCAGACTGGGGATTTGATCGTCACATGTTTGTTCAAAGACGATGTCTATCCCATCATCCGCTTCAACACCCATGATGTCAGTGCGTTTCGAACTGACAAAAGCGCCATCGGCGTGCAGTTTAAACGAATTGAGGGCTTCCTCGGCCGGTCCGACAATATGGTGAAGCTGCGCGGCATCAATGTCTTCCCACAAGCAGTCGGGCCGATTTTGGCAGAGATTCCCGCCTTTGCGGGCGAGTGGATTTGTAAAGTCATGCGTGATCGCCAAGGCCGCGATGAGCTTGTCGTGGTGTGCGAGGATCGCGGCGGCAATCCAGAGGCCTATCGCGAAACGTTGAAGCGTAAGCTGGGTATTGAAGCGCAAGTCGAATTAGTGCCACCTGGAGGCACCGCTGCTTTGACCCAGATTGAGTCCAGACAAAAGCCCATTCGCCTGCTAGATCACCGCTGATGGATCAATCAACTATTCTTGCCGCCAATCAGGCCCTCAAATCCTTTATCGCCTTTGACGATACACCACCCGTGGGTGACGGACCTTTGGCGGGCGTTCGGCTAGGGGTCAAAGGCAATATTGCCTTAAAGGGCCTCGCCAATACGGCAGGGTCAGAGGCGCGTCGCCACGCGGTTGCAGCGGAAGATGCGCCAGTGGTGGCCACGCTGCGTGCAGCCGGCGCACAGATCGTCGGTACACTGAATATGCATGAGGGTGCCTTGGGCGCCACGACCGACAACAAGGCCTATGGGCGATGCATCAATCCTTGGCGGCCCAATTTTTCGCCCGGTGGCTCGTCGGGTGGGTCGGGGGCTGCCATTGCGGCAGGGCTAGTCGATGCGGCTTTAGGCTCCGACACGATGGGCTCCATCCGTTTGCCAGCGTCTTATTGTGGCGTCTATGGGTGGAAGCCTTCAGGCACTTTGGTTTCGCAAATTGGCGTCGTGCCGCTGTCGACGACCTTGGATCAAGTGGGTCCTTTAGCAAAGGATCCTGAAACCCTGTGGGCTGTCGCGAAGGCCTTGGGGGCACCTGCACCGCTTGCCTCTATGCAAGGGCTTCGGTTTGCCGTCGCCCGAGACCGGGTAGCCAATCCCCCGCTGGTTCAGCCGGTGTTTGATGCGGCCTGCCAACGCCTCCGCGATGTGGACGCCGAAGTGCTCGAAGTCGATCTCGCTTTGGGCTTCACCGATATCGACATTGTTTTGGCTTGCCTTTTGGTGTGCGAATTCGAAGGCGCGCGCGAATGGGCCGCCGAACTATCCGACCCAAAGTCGGGTTTAACGGAAGAATTTCGGGCCATGCTGCTCTATGGCAAGAATTCGCCACAAGCACGGATTGATCAGGCCTATGAGACGATCGCTTTGGCCAAAGAGCGCCTGCGCGCCTGTCTGGCTCGCGAGGGATTGGCCGGGATCATCAGCCCGACGGTTTCGCATGTCGCGTTTGATCAGGATGTTGGCCCGCCCGTGGATCAAGCCTATGCCACCATGTATGCTAATGTCGGGGACCTTCCCGCCATCAGCGCGCCTATGGGCCTAATCGACGGCCTGCCCATCGGCTTCCACGCCATGACAGCCCCAGACCGCGAAGACATTGCTCTTGGTCTCGCGAGCGTGTTTCCGGCGATGGCACTGCCGATTTGGGGCGGTTAGTACAGCGGGTCTTTGAATGTCATCCCGGACGGCGCAGCCGAGCCGGGACCTTGTGCCGCAAAATCCCCTGAGGTCCCCGCTCTCCGCTTCGCTCCGGCGGGGATGACATCGTGGGGGTGGTGAGTATTCGGAACCGAAAACCTAGTTCAAAAATGCCACCACAGCATCGCGAAAGGCGGGTTCTGCGACGGCGCTCAAATGGTTGCCGGGGACCAATTGACAGGTGGCATTACCGAGTGCTGCGGCCAAGGCCATTGGGTCGCCATTGTCGCGGTCTTGATCGCCATTGACGACAAGCACGGGGGTTTTGATCTTCGCCAATTGCTCTGGAGACGTCGACATTTGGGTGGACAGGACGCCTATAGCTGCTTCAGGGCTCATGCCGCGCTGCTTCAAGATCGTTTGAATATAGGCCCCTGCGCGCGCGTCTTTCGCATTTGCACCATTACGAATGCCATCTTCAAAATAATCCTTCCGCGTGCCAACGGTGGTGATACCGGCTTCACCCATGCCACCTAAAAAGACTTTAGTTGGGCTGGCATGACCGCGCGCCAAAAGCCGCACCGCCGTGCGTGCGCCCAAAGAATAGCCGATGAGGTCAAAGTCCGTGATTCCCAATTGCGCCAACAAGACTTCTTGATCTTGCGGCAGGGCGTCTTTGGGATAGGCGGCTGGATCTGTCGGTGCGTCCGACAGCCCATGGCCGCGCAAGTCTGGCAAGATGATGCGCCGCCCCGTCGCGGCCATTGCTGCGGCTAGGCCGGGGTCAATCCAGTTCAGTTGGGCGCTAGCCAAAAAGCCATGCAAAACCAAAGTCGGTCGACCATTTGGCGAACCAGTCTCAGTCCAAGCCAAATTTAGGCCGTCAAACGTCTTGAAGCGCGCGGTTCTGTAGTCCATGTCCGTCTAATGACCTCATCTCTGCCGCCCCCATTCATTTTTGTCGAAGGCGTTCGCAATTTCCGCGACTTTGGCACCTATCCAACCCAATCCGGCCAGACTGTGCAAGCGGGAAAGCTATTCCGCTCTGCCAATTATGCGCAAGTGACCGAGGCGGGCCGGGCGACCTTCCGCGAGACCGGAATTAAATTCGTCGTCGATCTGCGTCGAGGGCATGAGCGTGAGATGCAACCAAGCCAGTTGGACGGGCTGCCGGTCGAAATCCTATCGTCTAACTTGGGCGATGGCGATGGCGTGACGCTGCCACCGCATCTGCAATTCATCCGTGATACCGACCTAACGCACCAAGCCACCCATGACCACATGATGTCATCCTATCGCCGC
>CALRLV020000029.1:0-14329 GCA_943368895.1 Ferrovibrio terrae | reverse complement strand
GTGGGCTCGTTACCCACTCTTGGGCGTACAGCCTTATCCAACCGGGGCGCACGGTCAGCGTCGTATTCCGGGCCAGTCCGTTAATCTGGCCCACCTATTTGGCGCAAACCCTGCGCCCCGGTACCTCTTCTGTTGTACCCCCGGTGGTTGCCCACGCGGGGCTATTGGTGCTGTTTTACCCCTTGGGGCCTTGCGATCACCGTACCGGACGGGCTCGCGCGGCGCTGAAGTAGACGGCGTTCATCACCAGCGAATCGAGGCCATCGGCCATGCCGCGATAGGTGGGGTCAATTGTGAAGGCGACGACATAGCCGCGACCCCGGGACTGGACGGCCAAGGCGGGTTTAAAGGCCAATTGCTTGCGAATATCATCCCACACAATGCCACTTGCTTTAACTTGGTCCGGCCCGGCAAAGCGTACGACATTGTCGCCCACGTCAGCGGTCAATGGACGATAAATGTCTGAGCCAGCGACCATCATATGCAATGTGGGGGCGATGCCCGCCGTAAGCCAATGATCCTTGGCGGTTTCGCCGCGCAGAATCGCCCCATCCAATTCGGTGGGATCGCGGCTGGTCTCCACAATGGCCTGCTTATAAGTGGCTTCATCAGGGAAATTCACACCATCGACGCCGGATGCACCGGGCTTGGCTTTTGGCTCTGGTAAGCGGCCCTTAGCCTCGGCTTCCGTAACGCTTGCCGTTTCCCGGCGCAGGCCAATCAGATCAACTTCTGGGTCTGCCAACCAGCCCGTGGCGGTGCCTAGTGAGATCAAGACCCCACCATTTTGCACGAAGGTGCGCAAATTACGTGCCCCTGCTTCGCCCAAGGCGGCACCATAGCTGCCCTCGCCATCTGGCAAGATGACGACGTCATAGCCACTTAAGGGCTGGCTCGCCAAACGTCGGATCCGGACCGGGGTGACGGGCACGCCAAATTTCCGCTCCAGCACATAGCGTGTTGCCCCAGCTGAATTGCGGTCTGTCGGGCTGTCCCAGGCCAAAAGAATGCGCGGATTGCGCAGCTTAACCGCCTTGTCGGAACCTAAGCCTGGTCCATTGGTCACCCACGACGAGTCAAAGCCCGTCAAGATCGCGCCGGTTTCGGCGACAAGGCTTGTCAGTTTTCGAGTTAAGTCCGCGCCATTTTCGCCGCGCGTCAGTACCAAGCTGCCCGCTGGATAAGTTTTGCCTTCCAATGTGAAAGCTTCTTCCATCGTGCGCAGGACAATGCCTTGCTGCAAGGCCTTGGCCATGAAGCGCGACGTGGCCGTTGAGCCTGAAGCGGCGACGAAGGCGACCTTTGCGTCCGGATTGATCAGCTGGCCGGGTTGGATCATCGCCGTGCTGGCCATTTGGCTGGTCACAGCAGGATCGGTCGCGCAGGGCACAACCTCAACATTGTAGAGAAGGGGTAAGGACCAACCTGTCACATCATAAATCTGGTCTCCAAGACCGGCGCGTCTGCGGCGTTGCTGCTCGGCCACGAAATTTGCTTCCATGGCTACGTCGGGTTCCAGTAAGTTGCGGATCAGGCGTTTGGCGGGCTGTGCGGCTGACACCACAAAAGAGCCGGCTGCAAAAGTACGACCGCAGGCTGAAAAATTGCTTGTCGTACGGCTGACCTCAATGCCTTGCCGGCTGAGCAAAGCAGCCAATTTGTGGGTGTTGGACTGATCGGTCTGGGTTGGCAGAATGTAAGACTTCACGGCCTCGCTCTTGCCCTCGGCGATGGCGGTGCGGCGGAAGTCATAGAAGGAGCGGACGAAGCGACCGCGTTCGCGCGCAGCTACTTCGATAGTCGACAAGACCGCGACAAACTGGCTCTTGACGGTGTCGCGGAAGGCAAATTTTGACCCATCGCTGCGCTTCGCCATCATGCCGCGCGCAGAGCCTTGCTCAAACGTCATGGCAATGCTGCCTTGAGCCGTTGGCCAGCCGTCGCCATAACCGGGATAGAACAGGTCATAGCTCTCGCGCGTGAAATAGGGCAGGCCGAACTGATCAAACCAGCGACCATTATTCTGGCCAAGCAGGTTCTTCAGAGCGAGCTGTTCACTGGTCACATTGGGATTGATGGGCTGGGCTTCTGGCGGAAAGAAGAAGCTGCGGTCGCTGCCCATTTCATGGCTGTCGACCACTACGACTGGAAAATATTTCAAGACGGCTGCTGTGTGCCCGCGGGTCTCAGGCTGGGTCAGGGCAAACCAGTCGCGGTTTAGGTCAAACTGCATATGGTTGACGCGTCCGCCGGGCCAAGGTTGATCCCGCTCCGCCGACATCGGGTCAGGGTCGGGCGTCATGCCGGTGCCGTTGAGATTGGTGCTGATAAAGCGATCACGACCATCTGGGTTTTGGATCGGGACGATAATCACCAGCGTGTTGCGCTTGATCTCGGCCATGCGTGGGTCGCCGCGCGCGGCCAACAGATGATAGGCAAGCTGTAGCGAAGAATCCGCCGGTCCAATCTCATCGCCATGGACCGAATAGGCCAGCCAGACAACCGCGGGATGACGGGCGATAATGGCTTCGGCTTCCCCGGCTGTCAGTTTACGTGGATCGGCTAGCTTTTGGGCGTCAGCCTGTATGGCGTCGAGATTGGCGATCTTATCCGGACTGCCAATCGCGGCATAGATCAAGCGCTTGCCCTGCCACGAGCGGCCATAGTCGAAAATCTTCATCTGATCGGGGGCATAGGCGGCCAAAGCTTCAAAATAGCGGATGATTTGGGCGTGCGGCGTGATGGCTTCGCCAATCTGATAGCCCAATACGCTCTTTGGCGAGGGAACCGCCGGGTCATAATTGGCACCGGGCCAATAAAAATCAGGTTCAACAGGGGGGACGATACCGACTGCGCCCAGTTCTTCATGCGGGATGCTTTGGCTTTGGGCGAAGCCAGCCGCTGGTATGAAAGCCGTTGTGGCAATCAAAGCCATCATCAAGCGAGATTTGAACATGTTACGCCCCCAATACCGACAAATGCGAGATCGGATTAGGTCTAAAGCGCCCGCAACAGCGGTTCAAGTTGTTGGGGTGAGCTTTGTTGAAGCGACTAGGCCACTTCTGATTGGTCTGGATCTTCCGACACATCATTCATTTGGGTTGCCCGCATAAGCGCGTTGGCCAGCGCCTCTGCACTGATTGGCTTTGTAACAAAGTCGGTCATGCCGGACGCCATACATTGGTCGCGGTCTTCCTTGCGGGCATTTGCCGTTAGAGCGACGATCGGCGTATGGCGGTTTATGCCGTGGCCTTCGCGAACACGGCGCGTCGCGGTCATGCCATCCATGATGGGCATTTGGACGTCCATAAGCACGACGTCAAAGGCCTGCACCTCCATCGCCTCCAGCGCTTCCACGCCATTGGTTGCCCAGACGGTGTGGACAGGCCAAAGGTCCAGCATCGCGGCGAGAATCTGCCGATTGAGCGCGTTGTCATCGACGGCTAAGACTTGCAGTGGGCGGGTAATTTCGCTCTCTGGTGCACTCTCATGAGCGGTGTCTTCCTGCTCCAGCGTGGCCTCGAACCGCGCCTCGAACAAGAAGGTCGATCCCTTGCCGGGCGTAGACCTAAGGGTCAGGTCGCCCTGCATCTGTTGGGCCAAGGATTTGGCAATCGCCAAGCCCAAGCCGGTGCCGCCAAAGCGGCGCGTGATCGAGCTGTCGGCCTGGATGAAGGCCTTAAAGATGGAGGCTTGCCGGTCTAGCGGGATGCCGACACCCGTATCCTCCACCTCAATGCCGATGCGGCACTCTCGGCCAATCGTATGGCTATTGATCCGGATGGTTACGCCGCCAGAGACAGTGAATTTCACCGCGTTCGAGACCAGATTGAATACGATCTGGCGCAGGCGCGTGGGGTCGCCGATAACCATGTCCCAGTCGAGATGGTCGGTATCAATCTTCAGATAAATGCCCTTGGATGCCGCATGCGGCCCCCAAAGGGTGTCGAGTTCGCGCGCCAATTGTTTGAGGCTGGTTGGATGCTGCTCAATTTCCAACTGGCCCGCTTCAATCTTGGCATAGTCCAAGACGTCATTCACCATCGCCATCATCAAGCGACCAGCTTCATTAAACATGCGCACATAATTGGCTTGGGTATCGTCGAGTTGGGTCCGTGCCATCAGTTCGGCAGAGCCTAACAGGGCATTCAAGGGCGTGCGCAACTCATGGCTCATCATTGCCAAGAAGCTCGATTTGGCTTCATTGGCATGTTCTGCCGTTTGCTTGGCGACCTCAAGGGCTTCTTCGCGCGCGCGCCGCTCGGTCTCATCGCGCAAGGCAATGATGCGGAAGGCCGTGCCATCGACTGTCCCCAAGCTGAAGGTTGCCGAAATAGGTACTTCGTGGCCCGCGCAATGGCGGCCATTGAACGTACTAACTTGGCCTTCATTAAGGTTCGAGGGATCGATGAAGCGATCAATCTTTGTGCCCGCGACAGCGCGTGCGTCTTCCACGCCAAAGGCTTGCGCGGCGGCATAGTTCATCAGAAGAATCTGATTGTCCCCATCCAGCGTGATCAAGGCGTCGCGCGATTCAAGAATATAGCGTGTCAGGGTTTGGCGGGCTTCCAACGCGATTTGCGCATTCAGCTCAGCCATCTCCTCTGACATGAGGGTGATGGAGCGTTCGAGACGGTGGCGCGCGCGTGCATCATCATCATAGGCAGATGAGATCAGGGCGTTCAAACGCTCTTGATCCAATTTCCCATCTTGATCGGTGCATTGTTCGATCTGGCGCGCCAGCAAACTGTGCATTAGGCCGCCTCAAACACCGTGACGGTCATGGTTTGGTTGTGCAAATTGCAGGTGCCTTGGAAGCCGTTCGGCGAGATCTCGCCATAGGAGTAAAAGCCTGCATGGGCGATGCCGCCAAGTGCATCGACTACGGCGCGCACTTCTTCCGTGGCCCGTTGGCCCAGAAGCAGGCGGCGGCCAATACAGGAAACCAACATGGCAAAGCCGTTATTATCGCCACCCGATGCCGCAAGGCCAGCTTTGCCTGCGCCTTCGATCAGGCCATTGGTTTCGCCCACCATCAATTGTGCGGTCCAGCCTTCGGGCATATCGCCCGCAAAGGTCATGGCCCCGGTTGCCTCGTCAATGCCGAGGATGGTGCGCACGACCGTGTCGGCAGGGTTGGCGGGATTGCTGACCTGCAGCGGATAGAAGAGGGCAGAGCCCGGCAGCTTTTCGGCCTCATCGCCAAGGTAGCGCTTATAAAGTTCCAGAGCAGACTTATTGTCGAGTTGATAGAGCGTATTGCCCTCGGACTTGGTGATCTTGCGCATCGGGCCAAAGACTTCCCAGCCGCCAAATGAACCGGTGCGCAGGCGCAGGCCCGTACCAAAGAAGGCCACGGCCACCACTTTGCCGGGGCTCATGTCTCCCGAACAGCCAACCAAGGTCTCACCAAACCGGTCGCCGTCACCCGCCAGACCACCATTGATCGAGGCATGTGGGCCTAAAATTTTGCGGAAGCCTTCAACCAAGGCCGAGCCATTCACCCGCGCGCCGTCGGAAACGATGAAGACGCCGGCCAATTCTTCGCCCTCAAAGCGGGTGGCCAGAGTTTCGCCAATGCCATAGCTTTCGCTGGCGGAGTCAATATCGGCCTCCACCACTTGCACGCTGACATTGTCAAAGCCAAGCAGGGCAGCAAAGCCGCCACCAACATAGGCTTGGCCATTGGCGATCTCGCCACCGGTCGTGCAGCCAATCACTTGAGCATTCGGCAGCAAGGCCTTCAGCTCAGCAAAGGCATTGGTGTTTCGGGCTACTTCTGGATCGAGGAAAGCAAAAACGACTTCAAACGAGTCGGGTTTGAAGTCCGCTGGTACCTGCCAGCTGCCGTATTGAAAATGCAAAACATGATGGCGCATTTGGACCCCCCTCATACACATTGGGGTCCAATTAACAGGAAAGTGATTGATATTTCGTTGCGGGCGGTCCCTTATTTCAAAGGAACCGCGCCGAAACCTAATAGGCGTGGAGCTTTGCCCAACGATCGCGGTGGTAGCCACTTGATCCGTAGACGGTCTCTAGGACCCGCGCGCGCTTCAAGTAAAAGCCACTGTCATGGGCATCGGTCATGCCAATGCCGCCATGCATTTGGATTGTCTCATTGGTCACCAATTGCAAAGTGTCGCCGGCACGAGCCTTGGCGAGGCTGACGGCTTCGCCAACACCTTTGCCACGCTCGATCGCGTCAATTGCTGCGACCACGCAGGACTTGGTCAGCTCGATCTCAACCAACATGGCGGCTGCACGATGTTGCAGGGCTTGGAAGGAGCCAATCAGCTGTCCAAATTGCGTACGGGTCTTGAGATAATCGTGCGTCATGTCGAACGTCGCACCAATCAGGCCCATCATTTCGCAACACAGCCCGATCCGGCCATGATCCAAAATGAGGTCGAGAGTCGCCACCTCGAGTGCCTTGCCGCCCAGATAGGCTGCATCTCCAACCGCCACCGCGTCAAAGGTCACATCCGCCACGTCGCGAGAATCCACGCCAGACAACGCATGGCGCGTTACTCCTGAAGCATCGCCCGCCACCAAAAAGGCACCAAGCCCCGCTTCGGTTTGGGCGATGACGATCAAGGTTTGGGCATGGGCACCATCGGGAATGAAGCGCTTCTTGCCTGAAAGGCTCCATCCATCGGCGGTTTTAGTAGCTGTGGTGTCAATCTTATGTGGGGCATGATGCGCCCCTTCATCCAGTGCCAAGGCGAGGCTTAAGCTACCATCGGCGATCCTTGGCAAATAGTGGTCCTGCTGGGTCACACTACCTTGCAGCTTCAAGATCGTTGCGCCCATTAGACCGGTTTGAAACAAGGGCGAAACGCCTAATGTGCGCGCTTGGGCTTCAAGAACGAGGCCCATGGCGCGCAGTCCCATGCCAGAGCCACCATGCTGTTCATCGATCAAAGCACCGGCAAAGCCCATGGCCCCAATCTCGCCCCACAGCGAAGGGTCGTGGGTTTCTTTAGAATCGCGAAGCTTGCGGAAGCTGGCGACCGGTGCATTGTCGGCGAAAAACCCGTCCGCGGCGTCCTTTAAGAGGGTTTGGTCTTCATTGAGTGAAAATGCCATTGATCCCTCCTATTGATGGTCGCGCAAGCCAAGCACGCGCTTGGCCACAATGTTCAGATTGACTTCCGATGTACCGCCTTCGATCGAATTGGCTTTGGCGCGCAGCCAATCGCGTGTGACCTTCAGCGCCTCTGGACGATAGCCTTCGCCTTCCCAGCCCAGACCTTCCATGCCCAAAGCTTCCACCAAAAGCTCCGTCTTGTCTTGGTTGAGTTTGGCCGCCGCAATCTTCAGGACTGAGGCATAGTGCGAGACTTCCGCCCCGGCCTTGGCTTCTTCTTGGCCACGACGCATGGTCAAGTGGAAGGCCCGCTCATACATGCGCTGTTTGGTGATGCGCGAACGAAGGTCGCTATTGGCCAGCTTGCCATTTTCAAGCCCAATGGATTCCTTGGCGGCGTCTACCAGATCAAGGCCAGCGCCGCTGCCAAAGCCGGAAGCGGAGATGTTGGTGCGCTCAAACTGCAGGATGCGCTTCGCGACGTCCCAGCCTTTGTTTTTGGGGCCGAGCATCTGCGATGCAGGCACGCGCACATTGGTCAGGAAGGTCTCGCAGAAGGGGGAGGCACCAGAGATCAACTTGATCGGGCGGGCTTCCACGCCGGGGGTCTTCATATCGAATAACAGGACAGAGATGCCTTCGTGCTTGGGAGCATTCGGTTCTGTCCGCACCAAGCACAACATCCAGTCAGCGTGGTTGGCATAAGAAGTCCAAACCTTTTGACCATCGACAACATAATGATCGCCATCGAGGACAGCGCGCGTCTGCAGGCCTGCCAAGTCCGAACCCGCACCTGGTTCTGAATAGCCTTGGCACCACCATGTGCGCCCATGTACCATGTCTGGCAAATAGGTTTGCTTTTGTTCTTCGGTGCCAAACTCCAAAATTACAGGACCGAACATCCAAATGCCAAAGGACAGAAGCGCGGGGCGGGCATTGATGCGGCGCAATTCATCTTGCAGCACGCGATCTTCTTCCCCGGTCAGGCCGCCGCCACCATAGGCCTTTGGCCATTTGGGCGCGGTCCAGCCTTTTGAAGCCATGGCTTCTAGCCAAGCTTTCGAGTCTGGGTTTTTGAAGGTGGCATTGCGACCACCCCAGACAGTTTCGCTTTCCGGCATCGGGGTGCGCATAGAGGCGGGGCAATTGGCTTCCAGCCAAGCCCGCGTTTCTTGTCGAAAAGTCTCAATGTCGGTCATGATGCCTCCGCTCACCTTGATGGGTCGCCTCTGATGGGCGTTGCGGTTTAATTAGAACGGGCTGAAGGCGCTGACTAGCCCCCAAGCTGGGCTGATGATGGTCGCGGAACTTACCGCATTGGGCCCGAAGCATTCCCGGTCTTGATTCCCATCAAATTGACCGCATGGACCAGCATGAACAAAGCTGCGACACCGCAGATGAGCGACACCGTTGTCCAGGGGATCAGGCGAACCTTGCCAAACTCCGCTGGTCGTGAAGCACGCCACGAGGCAAAGCCAAACCCGCACAGACTGACGACGAGAAGAGTTAAAGTTGCTGCCCAATCCACGTCTGCGGCTCGCTCACTGTGTGTTGACCTTCGGCAGCAGCGGGCTTGCGCCTCCGTGCCTCTGCACCATGTTTGGTTTTGTCCCAGATTGAGGGGGAAAGATAGATGCGCCAAAACGCGCGCAACAGCGCCGGAACTTGGCAGGCTTGATAAAACGGGAAGGCAAGGCAAGCAATCCATAATGTTCCCCTGCCATCGCGCAACACCGCTATCGTGCCAACGACGGCTTGGCTGATCCCCATCAGGCTCGCCCAGATCATCACCGTGTCCCAAGCCCCTGCTTTTGCATGGCCGAGGGCCAAGAGACCCGAAATGCACAGCACGGCGGCATTCAACGGGCCAGCTGTCAGACCCAAACAAAACGCCAGCATGCCCTTGCCGCCGAGTTGCTGCACCAATGGCGCAGACGCGCGCAGATGGACGCTTAATGTCTGGATATGGCCCTGGATCCAACGCCCTCGTTGGCGCATCCAGCCAAATAGGGTCGGCGCGCCTTCTTCAAACGTCGGCGATTGGATCAACGCAGCCGTTAGGCCACGACGGGCGAGCCTAATTCCTAGATCGGCATCTTCTGTGACATTATAGGGGTCCCACCCGCCGGCCTCTCGTAGATGCCGAATATCAAAATGGTTGGAGGTTCCACCCAGTGGCAGGAGACGTGAGAGCCGGACCAAGGCGGGTAGGATCAGTCTGAACCAAATGGCATAGTCGAGCGCAAATTGCCGGCTGATCCAGCTTTCCTGATCGTTCCAAATCACCAGCGGTGCCTGCACCACGGCCAGCGTGGTTGGTCCGTGACGAAAGGCGTGCCAGGCCTCGCGCAATTGACCCGGAGCTGGAATGTCCTCGGCATCATAAACGGTCAGATAGCGGCCTCGGCAAAAAGGCAGGGCGGTCTGCAAGGCCTTCGGCTTGGTGCGTGGTCCGCCCTTTGGCACCGCAATGATTCGAAATGGGCTGAAATGTCGCCATAGCTCTAGAGCAGCCAAGGTTTCAGCGTCATCGGCCTCGCAGGCGAACACAAGGTCGAGTTTCTCGCGTGGCCAGTTGAGTTTGCTCAAGGCCTGCAACAGCGACGGGACCGATCCCGCCTCTTGATATAATGCGACCAATATCGTCCAGATCGGCTCTGACTCAGCAGGCATATCTTCGGGCGGAAGTGGGCTGGGAGTCTGCGGCAAGCAGCAGGCCCAAAGTCGAAACAGGCTTAAGCACAGCGCCAATATCATGACGGCCCAAGTGAGGGCGTTTGTCTCCACGGGCAGGACGAGGGCACTCAATGCCCAGATACAGCTCGCCAGCATCAAGGTGGTGAAAACCCGCCCGGCTGGCTTCGCGGCTGAAAGGGCCGGGTCCATGCGGGCAAGGCGGCATAAGGCCTGCGCCATGGCCCTTGCAACCGCGTCCGGGGGCGGGTCATCATTCTTCTGGCCTAGTGCAACTTCCGCAGGTTTTAAATCATGGGCAATTTCGCGCATCGCCTTTCACCTCTTCCCGACGAAAGACGCACCTCCTTTTTTGACAATCGCCTCAAGCCTTAAGAGTCCAAAGCAATCTGAAATTGTCTAGCCATTTAGGGTTGAGCTAACTAAGCCATTGAGTTTAACCTGCAAGCGGGTGGATCAAGCGGTTGCGTGGGGCGGCAGGGCTGGCTAGAAGCGCCTAACGAAATTTTGTGCTGCACAGGGGACATTTCATCCATGAACGTTCATGAACATCAGGCCAAAGAAGTCCTCGCAAGCTATGGTCTTCCCGTTCCTCCAGGCATTGCTGCTTTCTCGGTAGAAGAAGCTAAGGCTGCTGCTGTGAAGTTGGGTGGCTCTATGTGGGTGGTAAAGTCGCAAATCCACGCGGGTGGTCGCGGCAAGGGCAAGTTCAAAGAACTCCCACCCGAAGCTAAAGGCGGCGTGCGCCTTGCCTTCAACCTCGATGACGTCGCGTCTCACGCAAAGGACATGCTGGGCAATACGTTGGTCACCGTGCAAACTGGACCAGCCGGCAAGCAAGTTCAGCGCCTCTATATCGCAGGCGGCGCAGACATCGCACGCGAACTTTATCTCTCGGTTCTGGTTGATCGCGGCACCGGTCGCGTCGCTTTTGTGGCGTCCGAAGCAGGCGGCATGGACATTGAAACCGTCGCCCATGACACGCCCGAAAAAATCTCCACGATCGTCATCGACCCTGCGATTGGCGTCACCCCAGCCGATAGCGCCAAGGTTGCAAAAGCGCTTAACTTGGACGCTGGTCAGGCAGACGAATGCCATGACTTGTGCGTGAAGCTCTATACCGCCTTCACCAAAGGCGACATGGAAATGTGCGAAATCAACCCGCTAATCGTCGAAGAAGGCACAGGCAAGCTCGTCTGCCTCGACGCGAAGATGAGCTTTGATTCCAACGCTGAATTCCGTCACCCTGAATGGGCTGGCATGCGCGACTTGTCGGAAGAAGATGACAAGGAAATCGAGGCCTCCAAATATGATCTCGCTTATATCGCGCTCGACGGCACGATCGGCTGCATGGTCAATGGTGCAGGCCTTGCCATGGCAACCATGGACATCATCAAGCTTTATGGCGAAGAGCCTGCCAACTTCCTCGATGTCGGTGGTGGTGCAACGCGCGAGAAGGTAACGGCAGCCTTCAAAATCATTACCGCAGACCCTGCCGTGAAGGGCATTCTGGTCAATATTTTCGGTGGCATCATGCGCTGTGACGTCATCGCCGAAGGCGTGGTTGCCGCCATCACCGACGTGGGCCTGAAGGTTCCTTTGGTCGTGCGCTTGGAAGGCACCAATGTTGAATTGGGCAAGCAAATCCTGCGCGACAGCGGTCTGGCCGTGGTACCAGCTGACGATTTGGCCGATGCGGCGCAAAAGATCGTCGCGGCGGTTCGCAAGGCGGCTTAATTCCGCCAACAGCGCGGTATCGACCTCAACAAAGGCCTCCTCACGGGGGCCTTTTTTGTTGGAATTCTTGAACGGGCTCACCGAAGACGAGCATTCTGTTCAAAAAGACGAGGCACGTCAGGGGCTGTAGAAGCTCATGGATGGGTCGACCTGTTCGATGGGCGATTGGCGGCCAAGTCGGGCTGAGACCTATACGGGACATCCCCGCTTTGACACGTGAAGGCTTCTTGGACAGACTTACGGCACCGTAACCGCACGAAACCCATTCCTTTCCTGAGGCACCAACTAGCCCTTCTTGGCGTGCCGCGCTAAAGCCCGTTCATGTCCTCACCGAATCCATCTGTGCCCCGCCTAGAACCGCTCGACATTTCCGTTGTGGTCCCGGTCCATAATGAGAGTGGGGCTGTGGCCAGTTTGGTGCAGGAAATCGCAACCGCCCTAGATGGGTGGGCCTATGAGATGATTTTCGTTGATGATGCGTCCAAGGATGATACGCAGGCAAAGTTAGTAGCGCTTAAGGCGACCTATCCCGCCTTGCGCGTTCTGGCCAACCGCAAGAATGCCGGACAGAGCCGGGCTATTATGAATGGTGTTCTAGCAGCACGGGCCCCCATCATCGGAACATTGGATGGTGATGGCCAAAATGATCCCGCAGATTTGCCGAAGCTTCTCCAACAGATCAATCGACCAGATGCGCCGCAAGGCTTAGGCTTCGTCGGTGGGCGACGGGTAAAGCGGCAAGACAGCCAAGCCAAAAAGATCGCCTCCCGCTTGGCCAATAATGTGCGTCAAGCTTTGCTGCGCGATGGGGCCGATGATTCTGGGTGCGGGATTAAAGTGGTTCGTCGCGACCTGTTCCTGCGTCTACCCTATTTCGATCACATGCATCGCTACATGCCGGCCTTGGTGCAGCGCGAGGGGGCTGTGGCCGAGTTTGCTGTCGTCAATCATCGTCACCGCTCAACCGGCGCTTCAAAATACACCAATATTGGCCGTTTGCTGGCTGCTTTGACTGACTTGGGCGGCGTGATTTGGCTCAGAACCCGTCGTCGCGACTTCGGCCATGTGGACGAAACTTGAGTGTAGGTTCACTCTGCGCTGCAGGGCATAAAAATTTGGGTGATTCGCAGCCATGCTGGTGTTGAGACGTATCTTTGAGATGGTGCCGATCTTGACGATCCCCGTCCTGATCTATGCGCTGTTCGGTGGGGTGACGGCCTCAACGCGGGGACCCGATGTCTTCACCCAATCGATTGAGAAAGGCGTGTTCGTCCTCACCATGCCTTCTGGCGCGCCTTGGGCGTTGTCTGGCGGCGATCTGCTGTTGATGATGGGCTTGATCATCCTGTTCTTTGAATTGACGCGCGGCGTGGGTGTCAGCCGTTACGCCATCATCCATCACACCTTGGCAGTTTTGCTGGCCCTATCTTGTGCTGGGGCATTGTTATTGTTTGAAGCCTTTGCGACCTCAACCTTCTTTCTTTTGACCCTGATGTGCTGGCTCGACATGATTGGTGGGGTAATCTTCAACATTGCCAGCGCGCCCAGCAGCGGTCGTGGGTCCGGCAAGTATGACTCGTATGGAGACTAAGCAATTTGGCCCTATTTTTTGATGCAGGCTGGTTCAGTAAGCGTTTGGCCGCGCTCAATCTGCAAAAAGAAGACATGGCGCGCGCAGTCGGTTGGACGCAGGAAGAACTGGGGTGGGTGTTTAAGGATCAAAAGGAAGTAAGTGCGCGCGACGTCGCCATTTTAGCCGCTCTGCTCCACGCCTCGCCGGGCGAGATTGCCAATCGATGTGGCATCTCCACACCCGTTGCAACCAAACCCGTCAGCACAGAGGCACAGATGGATCAGTTGCAAAACCGTGTTGCGGCCCTTGAAGCCCAAGTCGCAGCTTTAGAAGTGGCGCTTAGAAGCCGTTAGGCGACCAATTGAACGCGGCGTGTCCGGGCAACGCGTGCTTGATAGGCTTTCGCCCCACGCATCGCCGCAAATGGATCCTCACCGGTCAAGCCAGCTTCGACGAGAACATGAATCGAAAAGCCAGCCGCCGCACTATTGGCGTCATAGCGACCACGCTCAGCGGCTGCTTTGTCGAAACGCGCACGGCTGGAATAGTCCTGACTTGACCCTCTTAGGTCGTCGGCGATCGGCTCAATCGCAGGCACAGCGGCGACTTTGTGCCGATATGGCACAGTAGCGAAAGCTGCATAGGGCGATAGGGCGTTCATGGCCTGCCCGTCGCAGGGCATGTGCCATTGCCAGAAAGCCGTAGATTTCTAGTGTGAGCGGGTTAGGTTCTTGGCCGCAATCGCATGGACTTTGGCGGTCGCGCCCGTCCCGCTGGGCATTAGCGCATGGACAGGGCCTTGGAATAGGCCGTCAAAGGCGGAATCAAATAGGTTAAGTCCGCCTGTGAACGCGCCGAATGCAGGCATGATCAGGCTGCGCCCGTCGGTCACAAAGCAGCGCCGTCGGATGCTGCCGCCGCGCTTGCCGGTCACCCGCGCGCAGGGGTGTAAATGCCCTGCCACTTCACCCGGCATGTGGCCTGTCGGCTCATGGCGAAACAACAGGCCGTCATGGGCGAGTTCAGCCGCGCGCCGACCAGCCAGCCAAGCGGGTGGCTCTGGGTCGTGATTGCCTTCAATCCAGATGGTTTCAGTCTGGCCAATGAGGGCTTCCAGCTTAGCCCGATCTGTTTCCGCCAGCCGACCGCCCGCACCCAGATCATGGAAGCTATCGCCCAAGGCAATCAAGATTTTCGGCGCAAGCTGCTCAAACAGGGTCTCGAGGCGACACAGC